>CAYZNA010000097.1:359-10128 GCA_964478665.1 uncultured Anaerolineales bacterium | reverse complement strand
CCACCCTCCCGTTCCTTGCCTACCTTCTGACCTCCCTCCTCACCTTCCTACCCCTCGGCTACTACTTCCTCTCCCATCCCGGGACGTTTCTGGTCCGCGCCGGGCAACTGACGCCGGGGGCCACGGAGCGCGACCTGCTGCTGCTCGGCATCCGCCGCGCGCTCGAGATGATCTTCCTCAGTGGCGAACCCTACGACCGGTTCAACATCCCCGGCCGCCCGATCTTCGGCCCGCTGCTGGGACTGTTCTTCGTGATCGGGCTGTTGGTCACGCTGCGGCGCGCCTTCCTGCCATCCAGACCCCTCCGCGACTCCGGCGCCCCCCCTCCGGGCCAACCCGGCCCGCCGCCCTCCGGCCCCCACCTGACACCTCAACACCTGACCCCCTCCCCGGGCCGCGCTGCCGACGTGCTGCTGCTGGTCTGGCTGCCGGTCTTTCTGCTCCCCACCGCGCTTGCGGTGCATGACATCTTCCCCTCCAACGTGCGCGCCTTTGGCGAGTGGCCGCTGCTGGCCCTCTTCCCCGCACGCGGCCTCGTGGCCCTGGCCGGCTGGCTCGTGCCCTGGCTCGCCGGCCGCACCCACCGCGCCGCGCGCCCAACCCCTCCCTCTTCCCGCGAAGCGTTCCTTCCTCCCGCGAAGCGTTCCTTCTTCCTCCTCCTGCTCGCCGGCACAGTCACCACCTTCCACAGCTACTTCGGCGTCTGGGCGACCCTGCCCAACCAGTACCTCAACAACGAGAGCGACCTTTCCCACGCCGCCCGCTGGCTGAACGGCCAGGACACGACCGGCAGCGAGATCTACTTCAGCGCCTATCACTACCGCCACCCGGCGCTGGCCTATCTTGCCCGCGACTTTGCCCGCATGCGCTTTATCTATCAGGGTGGGGTATTGCCCGCGCCGGGGGAGGCCGGTGCGCTGTACATCTTCCCGCGCTCGGCCCCGGTCCCCGAGGAATGGCGCGCCGGCTGGGCCGATCACCTGATCGCGGCCGAACCCGGCCCGGACGGGGTCCCCGACTTTTATGCCTACCGCTTCGGCCCCGGCGAGACCATCCCGCTGCCCGGCGTCGGGTGGGCTGCGGCCAACTTTGCCAACATTGTGGCGTTGCAGGGCCTGCACGTGGTTTCCGTGACGGCCGGCGGGCCGGCGGTGGTAGATTTGCTGTGGCAGGTGCTCAACCCGCCCGAGACCGGCGACCTGCGTTTTGTGGCCGACTTGATAGACCGGTGGGGCCAGCACTGGACGCAGGCCTTCAACGACGCCTACCCTTCCGAGCAGTGGGCCGCCGGTGACCGGCTGCTCACCCGCCTGACCCTCGACCTGCCGCCCGGCCTCCCCCGCGGCGACTATCGCCTGGCCCTGACCGTCTTCTCGCCCTCCACCCGGACCAACCTGCCGGCCCTCAACCCGGATGGGACCACCGCTGCTTTCGGCTTTGCCGGGCCGCTTGAGGTGCCACCCACGCTGACCGGGGAACCGGGGCAGGGGGGGAGGCCCCCCCTTATTGCCGGCCCCCTGCAATTGCTCGGCTTTGACTCGCCGCCGGCCTCCGCCCGCCCCGGCGACCCTTTACCGCTTGCCCTTTACCTCACAACTCCCTCCGCTGCCCCCGACGTTGACCTCGTCCTCCGACTGCGCGCGGCGGCCGGCGGCGGCAGCGCCCACGTGCTCGAGTCGGGGGCGCCGGTGGGCGGCAGCTATCCCACCTCGCGCTGGGCGCCGGATGAATACGTGATTGACCGCCGCGCCCCGCGCCTGCCGCGCGACCTGCCGCCCGGCGATTACACCCTCGAACTGGCCCTCCCGTGGGGAACCCGGACGCTCGGCCCGGTGCGCGTGCTGCCCCTCCAGCGGCAGTTCACCCCGCCCGCCTCTGCCCACCCGACCGGCATCATCTTCGGGGACCTGATCGCCCTCCCCGGCTTTTCTCTCGACCCGGACCCGCCGCTCCTCGGCCAGCCCTTCACCCTCACCCTGCACTGGCGCTCCCTCGCCGCCACCGAGGCCGACTACACCGCTTTTGTGCATTTCCTCAACCCGGACGGTTCCATCGCCGCCCAGCGCGACTCCCGCCCGCGCAATGGCGACTACCCCACCTATCTCTGGCTGCCCGGCGAGTACGTTTCCGACACGTTCACCTTCACCCTGAACAGCGGAACATACTCACTGGAAGCCGGTTTCTACCTGCCCGACACTGGCGCTCGTCTGGGCGCGGCCAGCTTCTTTGCATTTACGATACGGTGAGTGGTAAGCAACCGTAAAAGAATAAGTTCCGTCAAGACCCTGAGGGTCTTCGAGACCCTCAGGGTCTGAAACCGGGAAGTTATACTTTTACGGACTCTAACGGGATTGGGGATTGGGGATTAGCGGGAGGCCGGCAGCACCACGGTGAAGGAGGTTCCCACCCCCACCTTTGAGTCCACCCACATCCGCCCGCCGTGGTTTTCCACGATAGATTTCACAATGGACAGGCCCAGCCCGGTGCCCGGGGTGTCGGGGCTGACGCTGGATGAGCGGAAGAACTTATCAAAGATGTAGGGCAGGTCGCCGGGCGGAATGCCGGGGCCGGTGTCGGACACGCTGAGCACCACCAGATCGCCTTCAGCCCGCGCCTTGAACATCACCCGCCCGGAGTCCGGGGTGTACTTGATGGCGTTATCCAGCAGGTTGCTCACCATCTGCCGCAGGCGGATCAGGCTGCCTTCCACCAGCGGCAGGTCCGGCGGCAGATCTACGACTAGCTTCTGGCCCCTGGCTTCGACCTGCCCGCGCAGCGTTTCCACCACGTGATTGCCCACAGCGGCCAGAGAAACCGCCTCGCGATGCTGGTCGAAGCCAGCCTCGATCCGGCCCAGGTCCAGCAGGTCGGTAATCAGCGCGCTGATGGACTGCACACTAAACTCGATCCGGCGCACGAACTCGCTCTGCTGGGGAGTCACCGGCCCGGCCCGCCCGATCAGTTCTGCATAGCCCAGAATGGCAGTGAGCGGGGAGCGCAGATCGTGCGAGACGGTGGAAACGAACTCGCTCTTGATCCGGTCCAACTCCTTCAGGTGGGTGATGTCCTGCATCACGACTGCCCGCCCGACGCCGGCGATGGGTGACAGGTGCGCGTTCAGCACCCGCCCGTCCTCCAACGGGACCTCCGCCCGCATCAGTTCTTCCCGGCCGGGCTGCCCCGCGCTGAGCAACCGGTCAATCTCGGGCACGGGGATCGCCTCGCGCACGGCCTGGCCATCCAGCCGGTCGCCGTTCAGGCCGAAGGCCGAGCGGGCGGTCTGGTTGACCAGCAGCAACCGATCGTCGAAGTCTACCACCAGCACCCCGTCCCCGGTCTGGGTAAGGATGGTTTCCAACTGGGTGCGCTCGCTCTCGCTGCGGGAATACAGGCGGGCATTCTCGATCGCAATCGCGGCATAGTCCGCCATGGCCAGCATCAGTTTGCGGTGGTGGCTGGTCAGGCCGCGACCGGCGCGGCGGTTATCCACTCCCAGCACGCCAATGGTGCGACCGTGCACCTTGAGCGGCACGTACAGCAGGGAGTGGACCAGATAGGCGGTCTTGATCTTCTGCGGGGCAGCGTCGTCGAGCAGGACCGGCTCGCCGGTGCGAATCACGTGCCCGGCCAGCGAGTCCTCCGAGCGCAGGCGGAAGGTGCGCACAAACTCATCATCAAAGTTGCGCGCGGCGCGCATGGTCAGCTCGCCGGTTTTTTCGTCCAGCAGCAGCAGGCTGCCCTCTTCGGCGTGAGTGAGGTGCACCGCGGCATCCACCACCGTGGTCAACACCTGGTCCAGGTCCAGCGAGGCGGTGGCCGTGCGGCCGACCAGCGCCAGCGTTTCCAGCTCCTGCAGGCGGCTCTGTAGCAGCCGGGCTGTCGCGGAAGGCCCTCTGCCCGCTCGCTCCTGCCCGGCGTGGTTGAGCGCCCGGCTCACCGAGGCCAACAGCACATCCGCCTCGAACGGCTTGACCAGGTAATCGCTCACGCCGGCGCGCAGCGCCTCTACCGCCAGTTCCTCGGACCCTTCGGCGGTGGTCAAGATGACCGGAGGGCATAGATTCTCGGCCTGCAATTGCTGCACCAGAGACAGGCCATCCAACCCCGGCATCTGCCAGTCGGTAACAATCAGGTCGGGGTGCGCGCTGCGGGCCAGGTCCAGCGCTGCCAGGCCGTCGGCGGCCAGCAGGGTGGCATACCCGGCCGGGCGCAAGATACCTTCGTCAAGGAATTCCCGCACCGGCTGGCTGTCGTCAACAATCAGGATCGTCTCTTGAGCCATGCCTGGGGACTAGTTTAGCACACAGTGGAGGGGAGGCTAATGGGGTGAACGTACCGGTCCTATTTGGACTGCAATACTCCGGGATAGCTCCGGCTCAGGCCGGGGGCGGGCGCTGCAACACAAAGCTGAACACACTCCCCTGGCCAGGCTGCGATTCCACCTTGAGATCGCTGCCGTGGGCGCGCACAATCTGGCGCGCGGCAGCCAGCCCCAGCCCCACCCCGCCAAAGCGCCGGGTGGTCGAGCCGTCCACCTGATAGAAACGCTCGAACACGCGCCCCAGCTTGTCGGTCGGGATACCGAGGCCGGTATCGCTCACCACCACCTGCACTGTCTGGTCACTGCGGGGGTGAGCGCTGATCGTCACCACCCCGCCATCCGGGCTGAACTTGAGCGCATTGTCTATCAGGTTGCGCAGGATCATTTGCACCCCTGGGACATCGGCCAGCACCGGCAGCGCGTTCTCCGACAGGTCCGGCACAATCACCACCTGACTGTGCCGGGCGCGCTCCCAGAATTCTGCCACCACCGGCGTGACAATGGCCTGGGCAGTCACCGGCGCCAGCGTGACCGCGAGCGGCTCCTGAGGGTCAAGGGTGTGCATGTTGTCCAGGATGCTAACCAACTGGTCCACTTTGCGGCTGACCGTGCGCAAACCGTCGCTGATTTCGCCGGAGACCGGCTCCATGCTGCCAGCGAGGGCCATCTCTGTGAAGCCACGGATGAAGATAAGCGGCGTGCGCAGTTCGTGGGAGAGATTCTGTATCATGGAATCTTTGAGTTGGTCCAACTCCGAGAGATCATCGAGGGCGATTTCCAGGGCGGCTGCGCGGTCCCGCAGGCTCTGGTACAGGCGGGCGTTGTCCACCGCCACGGCAGCGTAATCGGCCACCGCCCAGAGATGGTGCTGATGCCGCGGGGTGAAAGAGGCCAATGAGTGCTGGTTGTCCACGCTCAGCACCCCAATGGCCTCGCCCCGGACAAGGATGGGGACGTAGATGGCCGCGCGCACAAGAAAACGGGTCTTGATTTGCGTGTCGGTCTCGCCGCCCAGCATGAGCGGCTTACCGGTTCGCAGCACCTGCCCGGCCAGGGTGTCGTCGGTGCGCAGGCGAAAGGTGCGCACAAACTGCTCGTCGAAGTTCTTGGAAGCGCGCATGTACAGCTCGCCGCTGCGTTCGTCCAGCAGCATCAGGCTGCCCTGCTCGGCGCCGGTGAGCAACACAGCAGCCTCCACCACCCGGTGCAGAATCTCTTCGATGTCGGTGCGCGAGTTGACCGAGCGCCCCAACGCGTACAGCACAGTGAAATCGCTGATGCGGGCATAGCCGCGCGCCGGCGGGGCGGGCGCCTGCGCCCCGGCCCGGGAAGGGGCTGCCGCCGGGGCGGCCGGTCCGGGTGTGGGAGGCGCTTCCACGGGCAGGGAAAGGGGCCGGCGCGCGCGCAGATCGGCCAGCGCTGCGTGCAGCGCCCCGCGCAAGGTGGCGGCCATAAGCGGCTTGCGCAGGTGGTCGCGCACGCCCAGCCCGGCCGCCTCCTGGGCGCGGACCTCTGCCGTGCGCGAGAGCAAGATGATGGGCGCCCGCAGGCCAGCCTCACGCAGGCGCCGGACGAATGCCTGCCAGGACACCGGGCCGGGCAGCTCGGCGGCCAGCACAATCAGCTCCGGGGCGCGTTGCTGGACCTTTGCCAGGGCCAGATCGGGATCTCGGGCCACATCCAGAGTGAAGCTTGCATCGGATAAGAGCGAGGTGCCTTTGAGGAGCGCCGGGGTGACCGGGTCTTGATCTATGAGAAGTACGAGCGGAGAGGGCGCCATGAGGTGCTATCCCAGTTCTCTGGCCTTGAGTACCGTGAAGTGTAGGGTCGAGCCTTTGCCCCCCGGCCCGGCGGTGGATTGGCCGCTTTCGGCCCACACGCGGCCACCGTGGGCCTCCACAATTTGCTTGACCAGCGCCAGCCCCAGTCCAGCGCCGCCGAACTTGCGGGTGGCCGAGCCATCCACCTGGTAGAAGCGGTCAAACACGCGACTGAGGCTCTCAGGCGGGATGCCGATGCCGGTGTCGGTAATGGTGACGTGCGCCATGTCATCGTGATCGCCGGCAACCCGAACGGTCACCTGCCCGCCGCGCGGGCTGAACTTGAGGGCGTTGGCAAGCAGGTTGTCGAACACGCGGGCGATCTGGGCCGGATCCACTACCACCGGCAGCGGGGTGGCAGGTAGCTCGGCCAGCAGTCCCACTCCGGCCTCGCGCGCGGGGGATTGGAAGCGGGCAAGGGCTTCACGGGCCAGGTCGTTGAGGGGGACGGTGCGCGGGCTGTAAGAGCGCGTTCCGCTTTCGCTCAGCGTGGCCATGTTGTCCACCAGTTCCACCACTTGCTGCAGTTTCTCGCTCACGGTCTGGACGACCTGACGCCCTTCGGGGCTGAGTTGGCCCATGTCGCCGCGCGAGAGCAAGTCCACGTAACCTTTGGCGTGCACCAGCGGGGTGCGCAGTTCGTGGCCGACGTTCTGCACCAGCTCATCCTGAATGCGCTCGCCGGCCCGCACTTCGTCTACCGCTTGCTGCAAGAAGCGGGCACGTTCTTCCAGCGCACGGAACAGCCGGGCGTTGACCAGTGCCACGGAGGCGTAGTCGGCCACGGCAGAGAGCAGGGCGAGGCCCCGATCGGAGAAGGGCTGCGCTCCGCCGGCGCCGACGGTGATCACGCCGATGGTCTGCGCGCCGGCTTTGATAGGGGCCACCAGCGCAGCTTTGACCAGTTGAGCAATCTTGAACTGCCGCAGGCCGTCGCCGGCAATGTTAAGCGGTTCGCCAGAGAGCATGACCAACGAGGACAAGCCGTCGTCCCACGGCTGGCCCAGGCGGCTCCTCAGGCCGGTGGGCAGGTTTTTCTCGGCCGCCAGCAGCAGGCGATTGGAATGTTCATCTTTGAGCAGAAGCCACGCCAACTGGCCCTCGGTGACATACAGGGCGCCCTCCAGCAGCCGGGTGAAAAGCTGTTCCAGGTTGGTAATGGAAGTGACTGCCTTGCCAATGGCGTACAGGGTGGACAGCTCTCTGACCTGCCGTTCAAGCTGCTTGTTGGCCTCAGCCAGCCTGTCGGCCAGTTGCTGGCGTTCGGCCCGCAGCCGGTGCCCGGCCAGGGCGCGTTGCACTGCGGCCACCACCTCGGCCTCGCGAAGCGGCTTGACCAGATAATCCAGCGCGCCCAGGCGGAAGGCCTGAATGGCGTCTTGCTCGTGTCCGCGCGGGGCCATCACAATCACCGGCGCCTCAAGGCCGCGCGCGCGCAGGGCAACCAGCAGGTCTTTGCCGGTCAACCCGCCCATGGAGAGGCTGGCAAGGATCAGGTGCGGCGCAAAGCTGGAGACGGCCTGCAGGGCGCCAGCGGCGTCGGCAACACCGCGCACGCGAAACCCCATCGGCCCGAGAGTCTGCTTTTCCAGCAGGTCCAGCACCTCCGGGTCGTCGTCTACGACGAGGATCTTCTCGTTCTGCAGGGGCATGAGACAGTATGCAGCCGGAGGAAAGTTATGCCAGGCTATGCAGTTCCTCCCGAACTACACGCCGCAGGATGTCTTCCAGCGGTTCTTTCCGGCGCTGGACGTACTCGCGCAGGGCGCCGTTGATCAGGGTTTGATAATTGCCCCCGCCCACAGCATCTACTTCGCCCCGAAACCAATCCAGAATATCGTCGTCCAGTCGGATAGTAATGCGAGTCTTGCCAGGCGCAGGCGGGTCAATTGCGCCGCGTTTGCCACGACTAAAATCGTATTCGGCTTTCATTGTCTATTCCTCGTATTGCCTGCGCTCGCGCGCAGTGGCTTTCCGGGCAGAAATCAGTCGGATGCTGTCTCCACGCCACGCATAAACCACCACCAGAATCCGCCCAAACGCGTCTGTGCCAATGGTGACGAAGTGCTCCTCGCCGGGATACTCGTCTTCGACCGTGATCGCAGCCTCGTCGGCAAAGACCGAAACCGCGTCGGCAAAGTCAACCCGGTGCTTCCGAAGATTGGCCTGAGCCTTGTCAGGATTCCACTGGTAATCTGGAGCGTCAGCCATCAATTATATGCACGAATGTGCACAGAGCGGGGTCACTTCAGATCAAACATCACCTTGATCGGCTTCTCCGCCGCTTTGGCGAGCGAGGTCTGAATGGCGCGTTTGTATTCGGAGAGTGGAAAGCGTTGGGTAATCAAACCCTCGTCGGTAAACTTGCCGGCCCGGAACAGGTCCATCACGTGCTCAAAGGTGAGCTTACGCGAACCGTGGAGATCGTCCACCCCGAAGGAATTGGAGCCAAGCAGGTCCACTTCCTGGTACCAGACCGGGTTGAGGTCCACGTTGAGCAGGGCAAGGTCAATGCCAACCATCACCACCGCACCCCGGGCGCGCGCCCAGCGCAGGCTGTCGTTGATGGTATCGGCGCTGCCCACGCAGTCGTAGATCACATCGAAGCCGCCCAGCAGCATGCCGCGATTCATCGGGCCGGTGTAGTACTTCGCCCCGGTCAGGCGAGCCAGCTCCGGGTACAGGTTCTCGCGCCCGCGCACCACCTCATCCGCTCCCAGCCGGCGGGCGGCCTCGGCCTGGTGAGGGTAGCGCGCCAGCACGGTCAGCCGGCAATCGGGCTGCACAGCTTTCACCGCCTGCACGGTGAGCAAACCGATGATCCCGGCGCCGATCACCAGAGCCTGCTCGCCGGATTGTGGCGGGCGGCGGAGAACGCCGTGCAGGGCCACCGCCGCCGGCTCAACCAGCGCGGCCTGGTCGTCGGTCAGATCGGGGTGGGCCGGCAGGATCTCGGCTTCGTGGGCGGTGTAGGTATCACCCCAGCCGCCGCCCTGCCCTACCGGGCCGCGCCGCAGGGAGGCATTCTCGCACAGCCGCGTCTGCCCTTCGGCGCAGAAGCGACACGGCGGGGCGATTTCCTGGGTGAGGCAGTTGGCGCCAATGAAGCGAGTGTACATCACCACCCGGTCGCCGGGGCGGAAGCGGGTCACCGCCTCGCCCACCTCGCTCACCTCCCCCACCACTTCGTGGCCAAGATAGAAGCGGGTGTTGCCTGGCAGGGCGGCCGGGGCCACCGCCGGGTGAACTTTGACGAAGAGCAGCGAGACATCGCTGGCGCAGATGCCGCACTGGCGGTTGCGCACCCGCAGCCAGCGCGGGCCGGGCAGCAGCGGGTCGGGCGCCTCCACCACCTTCGCCGGGCTGAGCGGAGTCCACACCACGCCCTCCCATGCCGGGCGCAGGGCTTTGGTGAGCAGCATCTTCGGGATGTGTCTTTCGACGTAAATCGCTTTCACACCTGTGCCCTCACAGCCCTGCACCGCTCGCAATCGGCGCGTTCGCACAGCAGCGCGAGGGGGTCCTCGCGGATCATGCTTTCCACAATCTCAAGCATTGGTTGGATCGGAATCTGCCGGACGAGGGCCTCGCCAATCTCGGTCTGCCGGGATATGCCGGCCAGCCGGGG
>CAYZNA010000097.1:0-349 GCA_964478665.1 uncultured Anaerolineales bacterium | reverse complement strand
GCCGATATCGGCGATGTGCGGCGCCAGTTCGTCGAACCCGTCCGAGCAGCCGGGAAAACCGGGGCATGCCGCCACGCCCGCCGGGGTGAGCGCCCAGCGGGTGAACCCCTTGCGCCCGGCGCGCCGCTCGCCCAGGTGAATGGCGGTATTGCGGGCATGATCCACGCCAAGCAACAGCACAGCGCCGTCGCGCGTGGCCAGCCAGGCAATGGGCGCCAGGGGTTCGGCCAGGGTCTGCGCCGCCAGCGCCTCGCTGGCCGCGCCCACGCCGGTGAAAGACAGGATGGGATGACCGGAGCGCGCCGCGCCTTCCAGCAACTCGTCTACGGATCTCGTTCGCCGCATGGTC
>CAYZNA010000096.1:4226-10219 GCA_964478665.1 uncultured Anaerolineales bacterium | reverse complement strand
GACCATCGGGGCATGGGGATGCCCCGGCTACCCGACCACCCGACCACCCGACCACCCGACCACCCGACCATCGGGGCATGGGGATGCCCCGGCTACCCGACCACCCGACCACCCGACCACCCGACCACCCGACCATCGGGGCATGGGGATGCCCCGGCTACCCGACCACCCGACCACCCGACCACTCGACCAAACCCCGCTTGACGCCCCCGGTGCAGGCGGTTATACTCAGCCCTGTTCGGGGTGTAGCGCAGTTGGTAGCGCACCGCGTTTGGGACGCGGGGGCCCGCGGTTCAAGTCCGCGCACCCCGACTTTGTTTTTTCAACCCACTTCCCTTTCTCTGCCCTCCAGCCATGCCCGGCCTATTCCAGAAGAAACCCAACGGCATTATCACCTCAGTGCGCTACGCGGACGACGGCCAGCGCCTCAGCTTGATCCGCTTTTACGAGCGGCGCGGCGCCATTTACAGCGACCTGCAAATGATCGCTCGCCCCAACCTGATTGAGCGACTCAGATCCGGGCAGAAGCTTGTGATCGGCCAGCGCCAGGGCAGCGTACCGGGCAGTTTCCAGACCGGCAAAACAGTCAGGCTGGCGGGCGCCGGCGAGGACGTCCACATCAGTACCGGCGCAACCGGCGAAGCGCGTGACTACCTGGAAGGCGCGCCGATTTTCTGAGACCCCTGCGGGTTGCCCGACGCCGGCCGTCCCGGCCAACCCGAGGAGTGAGACCCGGAGACGTGCCCACCCCGGAAAAGCCTCTGCCCGCGCTGGAATTTCACCCCCTCACCCCGGACCGCTGGCCCGACCTCGAGGCGCTGTTCGGGCCGCGCGGCGCCTATGCCGGCTGCTGGTGCATGTGGTGGCGGCTCAAACGCTCGGAGTTCGAGCGGCAGCAGGGCGAGGGCAACCGGCTGGCTTTGCAGCGCATTGTGGAGGGCGGAGAGACCCCGGGCATCCTGGCCTACGCAGCCGGGCAGCCGGTGGGCTGGTGCTCGGTGGCCCCGCGCGAGGCCTTTCCGGTGCTGGACCGCTCGCGCGTGCTCAAGCGCGTGGATGACCGGCCGGTGTGGTCCATTGTGTGCTTCTATGTGGCCCGCGGCTTTCGCCGTCAGGGGGTCATGGCAGCCCTGCTGCGGGCCGCGGTGGGCTATGCCGGGGAGCGCGGGGCGCGAATTGTGGAGGGCTACCCGCTGGAACCGCGCAAGGCCAGCGCTCCCGATCCGTACGTATACACCGGCGTGGCTTCTGTGTTCCGCGCAGCCGGGTTCAGCGAGGTCGCCCGGCGTTCGGAGACGCGCCCGATCATGCGCATCGAGACCGGGCCGGCGCTGATCTTTCACATCACCTCAGCGGAGGCGTGGGCGCAGGCGGGTCTGGCCGGGCGCTACGAGGGCGATACCCTGGCGAGCGAGGGCTTCATCCACTGTTCCACCGCGGGGCAGGTAGCGCGGGTAGCCGGCCGGTGGTTCGCCGGGCGGTCCGGATTGCTACTGCTGTGCATTGACACCGCGCACGTGGGGGTGGAGATCCGCTACGAAGCGGCGCCGGACGGCGAGCGCTTCCCGCACATTTACGGGCCGCTGGAGGTGGAAGCTGTGGCCCGCGTGCTGGACTTTGACCCCGGCCCGGACGGGAGATTCCGCCTCCCGGCCGGGGCGGCGGACCCCCGTCCCGGGCCGTGAGCCTCCTCCCTGGCCGGGGCATCCAGCCGGGGCCTCCGCTTCCCCCCGGCGAGCGGCTTTTGCAGGAAAATCAACCATGTGTCGGGGCATCAAACAACTGCGCCGCCCGGGAGGGCTGCCCGCCGAACGCAAAAAGCCCCTGCAGCGTCGGAGCTTTTCGTTCGGGGCCTCAAGCTGGCGGCTCAGGCAATGGCCCACGATGAGAGCAGATGGGTGATCTCGATCCCGTCGTCCAGTTCTTCCCAGTACACGGCAAAGCCATCCGGTTCCAGCGACCAACGCTGGCGCTGCGCCGGGGTGGCCCGACGTAGCCAATCAAGCCACTGCCACTTCAGCGACAGACCAATCTCCCGCCCGTCGTTCAACACAATGTATAGCAGGTCCCCGGCAAAGCGAACGCTGACAGCCCCCACTGCCTCAGCCACCGGCGGCTCCAAAGTAGTCATACCACACCTCCAGCAAACGGTCCCGATGTGCAGTAGCAAGGTTCAGGATCGTGTTCAACTCTCGTTCGTTGTAGCCCCGGCTGGCAGCCAGGGTAACCGGCGTCAGCCATACTTTGGCCCGGCTGCTGCCGCGCAGCACGTGCACGTGCGGCGGCTCCAGCCGGTCTGAGGAGTAGAAACGGAACTTGTAACCCGCAATCAAAACAGTTGGCACAAGCCAAGTGTAGCGACGGACAGAGTTCTGTCAAGTGCTGTCATGCCGGGGGGCGCCAGGACCGCTTGTCAGGCAGGGCGGCGTGTGATAGGATTGAGGCACATTCCAGGTGTGGCGTGTATTTCGCGGGCGTCGCCAAGTGGTAAGGCATCAGCCTTCCAAGCTGATACTCGCGGGTTCGAATCCCGTCGCCCGCTCTGACCGGCCTGTGAGCCGGTCTTTTGTTTCCGGGTGGGGAGTGGTACAATCCAGCCCGACGGGCCCGTAGCTCAATGGCAGAGCATGCGGCTCATAACCGCCTGGTTGTCGGTTCGACTCCGGCCGGGCCCACTCGTTCATCCGGGGCAGCGATCCTGCCCCGGAATAGTTCTGAAAGAAACGGTGTACGCCCTCTGCGCACACCGTTTCTTTCAGAATGCTCAACCCCTGCGCGGGTAACTCAAGAAAGGACCCACGAATGCTGCGCATCGAATCGCTGCTTTCGGCGCGCCTGTTCCTCGCCCCGCAGCGGGTGGGCAAGCGGCTGTACTTCGTCAGCAACCTGAGCGGACGCCTGAGCCTGTACGCTATGGATGCGGTCCCCGGCGGCAGCGTTCCCGAACCGCTGCTACCCCCGGAGATTGCCCTGCAAAACCCGGAGCTGATGCAGGGGCTGTCCTTTCAGGCCTTCCCCGCGCTCGACAAGATTCTGGTGATGCTGGACGACAACGGCGACGAAAACTACCAGCCCATGCTCATCCCTACCCGGGGCGGCTACCCGCAGCCGGCCTTTGGCGATCAGTTTGCCGGCTACCGGGTGCACTGCCAGCACGTGGCGGCACAGCGGAACATTGCCTATTTCGGCGCCGAGTCGCGCTCGGAGCCGATGATGGCCGCCTATCAGGGGAACCTGGCCACAGGCGAGCTGCTCAAGTTGGGCCAGAGCCGCTGGGGCAGCTACCCTGCCGGGGCCAACGCGCGCCACGACCAGGCCATCCTGATAGACGGCTATACCGTGGGGGATCACGTGTTGTATCGCTGGCGGAAAAGCCGCGGGGAGCGAGAGTTGCTCTTCGGGATTCCGCTGGAGGAGCGCACGCCGGGCCAACAAGTGCCGCTCAACGCCATTGGCGCCTGCTTCTTCACCCCCCGCGACCGGGGACTGCTCTTCACCACCGCCCTGTTCAGCGACAGCTACGGCCTGGGATACCTGAACTTGCGGTCGCCGGGCGAGCCGCAGCCGGTGACCGTCACGGGCGCGGCGCACAGCGGCGCCGGCGAGTTGGTGGGCCTCGACCATCTGGAGCGAGACCGCTACGCCGTCCAATACAACATTGACGGCTGTTCGTGGCTGTACGAGGGCCGCTTCGACGAGCGCGCGCTGGAGATGAAGCTGGAGGCTGTGTTGTGCGGCCAGGGCGCGCTCTCCGCCGGTGTGCTGGCCTCCCACAGCTACGACCGGGCCAGTAAGACCCATGCCCTGGCTTTTTCCACCGCCACCTCCCCCACCCAACTGTACAGCGCGAGCCGCAGGAACGGAGGAACGGTCCTCTGTCACACCCGCGAGCGCGTGCTGGGGCTGCCCGACGAGTGGCTCTCGCCCGGCGAAGAGGCCTCGTTCACTTCCTTTGACGGCCTGCGAGTCTCGGCCCGGCTGTACCTGCCCGCCCCCGCGCTGTACGGGCGACCCGCCGGGTCGCCCCTACCTGGACCGCGCCCGCTGGTGTACTACGTGCATGGCGGGCCGCAAAGTCAGGAGCGCCCGGACTTTGCGTGGTTTTCCATGCCGCTGATCCAGTTTCTGACCCTGAATGGGTTTGCGGTGTTTGTGCCCAACGCGCGCGGCAGCACCGGCTACGGCCTGAGCTACACCAAACACGTGGATCACGATTGGGGCGGCCAGGACCGGCTGGACCACGTACACGCCTTGACGCAGGTGCTGCCGGGCGATTCCCGGCTGGATGCGCGCCGGGCGGCGGTCGTGGGCCGCTCCTACGGGGGCTATATGTCCCTCACCCTGGCGGCCCGGCACCCTGAGCTGTGGTCGGCGGCGGTGGACATGTTCGGCCCCTACGACCTGCTCACTTTCACAGACCGCCTGCCGGAGACGTGGAAGCCGTATTTCTCCATCGCCATCGGCGACCCGGAGAAAGACCGCGACTTTCTGATCGAGCGCTCCCCGCGCAGCCACATTCAGCAGATCGCCTGCCCGCTGCTGGTGATCCAGGGCAAGAACGATCCGCGCGTGACCGAGCGCGAATCGCGCGATGTGGTAGAGCAGTTGCAGGGGCAGGGCAAAGAAGTGGAGTACCTGATGTTCGAAGACGAGGGCCACGACGTGCTCAAGTTCGAGAACCGGGTGCGCTGCTATAACGGCATCACCGAATTCTTCAAGAAGCACCTGCGGCCCTGAGTCGCAATCGTGCGCACGCACACCTGCCCTCCCGAAGGACACACCTGCACTCCCCGGCACCTGCGTCCGGGGCAGGTGTGCGTGCTGGTGCAAGTGTCGGGACGATGTGGCGGGCGGTGCCAGGGAAACACGTCAGCGAGGTGTTCCGCAATTGGGGTGCGCGGACGGGGTACCCCGTCCCCACACCCCAATTGCGGGGAGTTTTCTGACAGCTCCTGCGTGCACACGGCGCAATCTTATTCCTTCGGTCTGCGATACACCTTGATCGGGTCGCGGAAGTATTCGCGCACCGCGCCGGGGGTGCGCAGCATGCGCAGCGCCTCCGGCAGGATGCCCAGCAGCATTAGCAGCAGGGCGCCGACCAGCGCCCACGCCGCCCCCGGCTGATGCGGCAGGGCCGTGGTCAGCCCGATCATCAGCAAGAAGCCCACCGCGCCGGCCACGGTCACGTTTTTGGTCCACAGCAGCAGGCCCAGCCCGGGCACAAACCCGAAGACGGCCGGCAATGGCGCTACCCACAGCGCCAGCCCTAACCCGACCGCTATGCCTTTCCCGCCGCGGAAACCAAGCCAGGGCGGGTAATTGTGGCCCAGCAGAGCCGCCAGCCCGGCCAGCAGGTACAACGGCTGCGGGGCGCCGAGCGCCCGCGCCGCCGCCAGCGCGGCGATACCCTTCAGAAAGTCGCCCACGCCGGCCAGAAAACCCCAACCCCAGCCCACGTTTCGCATGGCGTTCATGCCGCCCACGTTCTGGCTGCCCACCGTGCGCAGGTCAATGCCCTTGCGCCATCGGGCCATCAATTGGGGGAACGGGATCGAGCCGAGCAGGTAGCCAGACAGAATGGATAGTAGAAGCAGCTTAACCATGCATCCCTCGTCTGGTTGGCAGGCCCACAGTGTGGCATTTCGGGCAGAAAAAACGAACCGCCGTCTGTGCGGGGGGACACAGCGGCGGTTCTAATTGTTTGCCGGTCTGCCAGGGGAGGCTTGCCCGGCGAAGCACACCTTGCCTGACTTGCGTTTGCCGTATCATCCACTCGAAGGAGAGGGGGGCGGGGTGCTTCATGGCGAAGTATAGGCGCCGGGCCTTAGCGCCGGCTTAGGCGAAGATGAGAGGCGGGTGAGTCTCGGCAGGTTCAATCAGGCTTTTCGCGCCGGCGCCGGCGAAAAAGGGCCAGCATTTCCTCGACTTCCGCCGGGGACGGTTGCGAGTCGGCGGGTGGGCCGGCTGGCGGCGGGGCGGCGCGCAACTCGCGG
>CAYZNA010000096.1:0-4216 GCA_964478665.1 uncultured Anaerolineales bacterium | reverse complement strand
GACTACTCGCGCGCCTGTCCGGCGTACCCGCCCGGCCAGCTCCCGATCGGAGGTGACCACGGTGTAGTTGGCCCCATCGCGGATGCCCTCCAGCGCCTGCACAATGGCGTCGTCAGCCTTGCCGCGCGCGAACCGCACATTCACCCGGCTTGTGCTCCGCAGCGGCTGCCCGCCGGGCGGGCCGGGGTCGAACACTACTCGGACCGATTTGCCCGTCCGTACGCACCACCGGTGCAGCAGGTCCACCAGTTTCTGCTCGTCATCCGGGTCCTGCAGCGAGATATCGGGCAAGGCGCCAATCAGGTTATGGCCGTCTATCAGAGTGGGCATTGGTGGCGTGTTCAGCCGCGCCGGTTCAGCCTGGGGGCACGGTCGCTCGGTTCGACGGGGCGGTTGGTGGTGGGCGACGGCAGAACGCATCATCTGAATTGTAGGTCCGGCCGCGCCGGCTGTCAATTTGCCCCGTGCGCGGTTCGTGCTACAATCAGCTACATGCAGATGAATGGCAGGCGACTGGCGCTATTTCTGGCCCTCAACGCCCTGGTCTCGGTGGTGGCGGCGACGGGCGCCTTCTTGCTGCTGCGCCGGGTCTACCCGACGGCGACCGACGGCGCGCCCGCGCCCCGCCAGACCATCCTGGCCGGGGAGGCCGCGACGGCCACCTCGTTGGCCCCGCCAGTGGACCTCAGCCGGTTGCCCACTGTGACCCCCATCGTCTATGTGGTGGAGAGCGGCGATACCCTGGGCGCGATTGCGATCCACTTTGATGTGTCGGTGGAAGACCTGATGGCGGCCAACGGCCTGACCGATCCCAACGTGCTGGAGGTGGGCCAGATCCTGATCATCCCCTACGGCATCGCGCTGGCGGCCACCCGCCCCGTGTTCACCGAGTCCAGCCCCACGCCCGGCGCCCCATTTGCCACCGCCACCCTCAACCCAAACACAGCCGCTCCGCGACTGGTAGTCCAGCAGGTGCTGGCTCCCGGCGACCTGCCAAACGAAGCCGTGCGGCTGGCGAACCTGGGTGGGGCGGTGGACCTGGCCGGCTGGTCGCTGGAAAACCCACGCGGCGACCGCTACCTGTTCCCGTCGCTCACCCTGTTCCAGAACGGCGCCGTGACCATCCACACGCGGGCCGGGACCAATTCGGTAATTGATTTGTTCTGGGGCGCGCTGGCGCCGGTCTGGCAGGTGGGCGACACGCTCACCTTGCGGCGGCCTGACGGCGCTCCGGAGACTACATTCGCGGTGAAGTAAGGCTGCCAGGCCAGACCGGTTTTCGCGAAGCGGACCTGTCCGGCAGTTCTTGCGCGCACCCGACCGCGGGAGGCAGTGGTGGACCTGGGCAAGGTGGTAGAACAATTGCTGCGAGAGGCGCAGGCGGAAGGCAAGTTCGATAACTTGCCAGGCAAGGGCTGCCCGCTGCGGCTGGAGGACAACCCCTATGAGGACCCGCAGTGGCGGCTAGCCAACCACGTGTTGAAAAACGCCGGCTACGCCCCGGACTGGCTGGCGATGGATCTCGAGCTGCGCCAGGCACGCGAGCGCGCGCAGGCGGATGTCACTTGCGCCCGGCAATGGCGCGATGAGACCCTGGCCCGGCTGGCCGGCCGGAACGACCCGGCCGCCGTGCAGGATCGCGAGTGGGTACGGGCAGAGTGGACGCAGGCCCGCGCCCGCTTCCGCGAGGCGCTGGAGGCGATTAACAGGGGCCTGTTTGAGCTTAACTTGCGCGTGCCGCTGGAAAGGCTGCAGCGGCCCCGGCTGGACATTGCCGGCGAAATGCAGAAGTGGGCGGCCCCATAGCGCGCCCGACAAGCCAAAACCGCTCCTCATCGGAGCGGTTCTCGTCGTCATCGTGCCCGGCGCCGGGATCGGCTATGGCTGCTTGTTCTCTTCGGCGGGCGGCTCTTCGCCGGGCTTGTTCTCCCACTGCAAACCCTCGCGGAAGGAGCGGATGCCCTTGCCCAGCTCGCCGCCGATCTTGCCCAGGCGACCAACGCCAAATAGCAGCACCACAATCAGCAGAATGATGATTAGTTCGGTGGGACCTAAGTTCACGGCTATACTCTCCTGCATTCCGGTCGGCGCGCGCCGTCCAATTGCTGCGCTCCCCCCAAACGCTGCCGGGCATTATAGCACCATGCCCCGCCCGGCGCCAGACCCCGTCGGCGCTGTGTGCACGCAAAAGGTGCCAGCAACACTGCCAGACCTCACAGGTCTCCACAGACCTGTGAGGTCTCGGCCTGGCGCCCCCTGCGTGCACACGCAACGCCGCTTCGCTTGCGAGAAACATATCCGTCTGTTAGACTCGGCGGCGACCTCAGCGAAAGGGATAGCATTTCATGGCGCAGGCACTCTACCTCAAATGGCGACCGCAGGTCTGGGATGACGTGGTGGGGCAGGAACACGTCACGCGTACCCTGCGCAACGCCATCGCCGCCGACCGCGTCCACCATGCCTACCTGTTCGCCGGGCCGCGCGGCTGTGGCAAAACCACCACCGCCCGGCTGGTGGCCAAGGCGGTCAACTGCCTGCATCCCGACCCCCGCGAGCGCCCGTGTAATACCTGCGCGCGCTGCCTTGCGGTCAACGACGGCCGCTACCTCGACCTGATTGAGATTGACGGTGCCTCCAACAACTCGGTGGACGACGTGCGCAACCTGCGCGACAAAATTAACTTCGCGCCCAACGAGGGGCGATATAAAGTCTATGTGGTTGACGAGTGTTTCCGTTACGAGGACCTGATCACCCTCGCCGACGGCTCCAAACAACCGATCGGCAAAATCGTCGAGTCCGGATGGCACGCGGAGGTTCTATCCTATAACGAACAGACGGGCGAGATCGAACCCAGGCCGATTGTCCGGCATATGCGGAAGGCCCCGGCGTTGCCCACGGTGAGGATCACATTAGACAATAATTGCGCACTCGTCTGCACAACTAACCACAAGTTCTATACCCCGCAGGGCCTGAGGCGGGCCGGCGAGTTACAGATGGGCCAGTTCGTCTATGCCGGGTATGAGCGGATCACACAACACCAACTGGAGGTAGTCGCCGGAGCTGCTATAGGCGACAGAAGGTCATCTGGACTCGCCGTGAGCGTCGTCAGGAAGATAGAGCGAGTTCTTCCTCCCGATTTCGTGTACAACATCGAGGTGGCGGACAATCATAACTATTTCGCGCGAGACATCCTCGTCGCGAATTGCCACATGCTCTCCGGGGGCGCCTTCAATGCCCTGCTCAAAACGCTGGAGGAGCCGCCGGCGCACGCCCTGTTCATCCTGGCCACCACCGAAGTCCACAAAATCCCCGATACCGTGCTCTCGCGCTGCCAGCGGCACGAATTCCGGCTGATCCCGCAGGCCGAATTGGTGGCCCGCCTGAAGGCCAAGGCTGCCGAAGAAGGCCTGCCGGTGGAAGACGCCGCGCTGCAAGTGATCGCCCGCCACGCCACCGGCTCCCTGCGCGACGCCATCTCTCTGCTCGATCAACTGGCTGCCGGCGACGACGAGGTCACCCTTGCCCGCGCGCAGGACCTGCTGGGGGCGGCTGCCGGCCAGGCGGTGCAGGACCTGCTGGAGGCCGTGGCCGAGCGCGATACCGCCCGCGGCCTTACCGTTATCAACCGGACTCTGGATTCTGGCGCCGACCCGCGCCAGTTCGCCCGCCAGGTCGTGGATTACGTGCGCGGGTTGCTGCTGGCCCGCATGGGCAATCTTGCTCTCGTCGAGGCCACCGAGGATGTCCGCGCCGTGATGGAGCGTCAGGCGGCGCTGTTCAGCGTGGGCGATCTGCTGCGCACGGCGCGCGCCTTCAACGTTGCCGTGGCCGATCTGCGTACCGGCTGGCAGCCGCAGCTGCCGCTGGAGCTGGCTGTGGTGGAGATTACCCTCGGGGAAGCCGATGCCCTGCCGCAGGAGGCGATTCCCCGACCCCGGCCGCTGGCCGCGCCGGGCAGCCTCCCCACAGCCGGACCGCCTCCCCGCGTGGGCGCCCGGTCCGCGCCCCGACCGGCCTCCCCCGGCCCGGAACTGCTTCCCACGCCGGAGTCGGTCCCCGCCAGGGAAAGTTTCGTCTGAAGTTCCGCCAGCCGCTTTTCCCGCTCGGCCTCCAGCCGGCCGCGCTCGACGATCTCCTGCCAGAGCATCTCGTTCATTCTTCGGAGTTCCCGGGCGGTCTCGTCGAGTTGTCGAACTTTCTTCCCGAGCATCTCGTT
>CAYZNA010000095.1:0-10337 GCA_964478665.1 uncultured Anaerolineales bacterium | reverse complement strand
CCCGGATGGCCTCCCCGCGCCAGGCGCAGAGGCGGCCCGGCGCGCGAGGTCGTGGGACCAGTCGCAGGGACGGTAATTGCTTTGTGTCACGAAACGGATAGGGCCATCTCAAATTCCGCGAGGGGAAAGGTGATGGTCTTCCGGATCTGTTCGCGTTGACGGGCGATGTCTTCGAGACGTTTGTACACCGGAGCATCGTAGTACTGTTCGCCGCAGCGGTTGCACACCCACGCCGGCACGTTCTCAACGTAAATAGTGTCGCCCCTGTAGCGGAATCGGGCCAGAACGCGGCGGGGTTCCATTTCGCCGTCACAGATTTCGCAAGAGTCTCGTTCCATGCTGCGCCTCGTCATCTTTCTTCCTTTCTTCAATGAAGACAGTGATAACCAGCAGCGCCCCTGACAGCAGGAAGCGGCAAACCACAAACGCGCTCCGACCGTCAAGTGTGTCACCGAACACCTCGTACCGCGTTCCGCGCGGGTCACGGGTATTCTCCCGCGCAATCTCGCCCGTGAGTATGACACGCTCCACGTCTGCCGATGTCAGAAAGTCATCCGCCATCTCGTCGTTCGCGTGTGCACTGATGCGGTATTTCTGCTCGCGCACGGCCCGACGCATTCGTTGCAGCGGATTCATCTCTCAGTCTCTCCATTATGCCTCACCATCCTCAAAAATTCCACCGACTTCAGCCTGCGCTCCAGCAGATAAGTGACGTAGCGCTGCATCACCGCCTCCATCTCGGCGTGGACGGCGGGGCGCACCTGCACAACAATGGCTTCCGGGTACGAACTGCGCTGCAGGTGGCGCAGCAGTTTGAGGGCGGCCAGGGAGATGGGCAGCGCGCCGGGCGTTTCCGGGCCGCAGGCGGGGCAGACCGCACCCCCATCGCCCGGCGAGAAGTACTGGTCCTCGGGCCGGATTGTTTCCCCCCGGCGCACACAGCGATTCAGCTCCGGGCGGTAGCCGACCAGTTCCAGCAGCCGCAGTTCGTAATAGCGCAGGGTGAGCGCCGGGTCGGGCGAGTCGCCCAGCCAGCCGAGCGCCTTCACCAGCAAGTCGTACAGCGGGCGGTTCTCGTCCTCGTCGAGGCTGAATCTGTCCAGCAACTCGACCGCGTAGGTGGCGCAACTGGTGCGGTAGAGGTCCTCCCGCAGCGGGCGGAAGGCGTCGAGCGTGGCCGCCTGCGTGACCAAGTCCATCTCGCGGCCCTTCGCCAGCAGCAGGTCGGCGCGGGTGAACAGCTCCAGATGCCCGGCCTTGCGCGAGGCCGGCTTGCGCACCCCCTTTGCCAGCACGCGGACCTTGCCCCACTCGGGTGTGAACAGGGTGAGGATGCGGTCGGCTTCGCCGTACTCGATCCGGCGCAGGATTACGGCCTCGGTGCGCCGGGTGCGGGCGCGACGGCTCACCCGGCGGACTCCGGCGCCGTGGAAAGGTTGGCCGGACCAAAGGCGTCCGGCAGCCACTCGCCGAGCGGCTTCTGCACAAAACGCCCGTCCAGATCGGCGGCGATCACCAACACCTCCAGCCCGAACTCGGCCAGCACCTGGCGGCAGGCGCCGCAGGGAGAGCCGCCGTCGCGGGTGACCACCGCCAGGGCGCGGAAGCGCCGCTGGCCGGCAGATACCGCCGCGAACACTGCGGCGCGCTCGGCGCACATGCCGGAGGGATAGGCGGCGTTTTCCACGTTGGCCCCGACGAAAACCTGGCCCGAATCTGTCAGCAGCGCTGCCCCAACCGGGTAACCAGAATAGGGAGCATAGGCGTTCTCGCGCGCCGCGCGCGCGCGGGCAATCAAGTGGTCGCGTTCTTCGGGGGCGATCAAGCCGGTTCCTCCTGAGGAGGGGATGCCGGGGCGGCGCGTTTCGGCGGGGAAGCGGCGCGCTCAGGCCGGCGCTCCGGGGAACGTTCGGGAGCCTGATCGGGCGGCGGCTCCGGGGGCAGGCGCCAGGCGCGGACCTTGCGAATGCGCCGGCCGACCACCTGCTCCACTACCAGCCGCAGGCCGCCGGCGCGAATCTCCTCCCCGGCGGAGGGCACCCGGCCGAGGGTGCTGTACACGAAGCCGCCCAGGGTATCATCCTCCTGGGTGGGCAGCGTGGACTGCATCAAATCGTTCACATCGTCGAGGTCAATGCGCCCGTCAAAAAGGTACTCAGCCGCGCCCACCTGGGCGTAAGGCATCTCCTCATCCACGTCGTACTCGTCGCGGATCTCGCCCACGATTTCCTCAACGATGTCCTCCAGCGTCACCAGTCCGGCGGTGCCGCCGTACTCATCAATCACAATGGCAACGTGCACCCGCCGCGACTGCAATTCGGCGAGCAGTTCGTCTACCTTCTTGGTTTCGGGCACAAAATAGACCTGGCGCATCTGCGTGTGCACCGGCTGGTCCTGCTCGCCGTTCTTCCACGCCTTGAGCAGGTCTTTGGCATACAGGAAGCCCAGAATGTGATCCAACGAACCTTCATAGACCGGCACGCGCGAGTGGCCGCTTTCCAGAAAAACGCGCGAGGCATCGGCAAGGGTGGTGCCGGCCTCTATCCCTACCATGTCAATCCGGGGGACCATCACCTCGCGGGCCACAGTGTCACCGAACTGGAAGATTGAGTAGATCATCTCCTTCTCTTCCTGTTCCAGCACCCCGCCTTCCTCGCCGGCATCCACCAGAGTCTTGATCTCCTCTTCGGTGACGAAGGGGACCAGTTCCCCGGCCAGGGGACCGCTCACCAGCCGGGTGACGCGCAACGCCAGCCCGATCACCGGCCCCAGCAGCCACTCCAGCCCGGCCACCAGCGGTGCCAGTCGGACCGCCCAGCGCTCCGGCTCGCGCAGCACCGACATCTCCGGCATCAGCTCGCCAAACGTCACCATGGCCAACCCGGTGACCAGAATCAGCCCGACCGCCGCGATCAGTTCGGCGTTGGCCTGCGAAGGCAGGCGGCCGGCGATCCCCGGGACGCCCCACAGCACCGCCAGCCCGGCCACCAGCAGGCGGCAGGTGGTCTGCACCAGCCGGATGGTGGCGATCAGGCGGGTGGAGTCGTCCACCACCCGCAGGGCCAGCCGCGCCCCGGCGGACCCCTCCTCGGCGCGCCGGGCCAGCAGGGGACGGCGGGCGTTTACCAGCGCCGAGCGCGCCGCCGACATCAGCGAATTCAGTATCAAGAGGCCCGCCAGACTCAGCAGGCCCGCCAGCAAGTCATTCACCTTCTCCCAACTTTCGTATTATCCGGGCCGGCTGGCCCACTGCCAGCGTGCGGGGCGGGACGTTTTTGGTCACCACCGCCCCGGCGCCCGTTCTGGCGCCCTCGCCCACCGTGACCGGCGCCACCAGCATGGTATCGCTGCCAATGAAGGCCCCGGCGCCGATCACGGTCGGGTGCTTGCGGACCCCATCGTAGTTGCAGGTAACGGTTCCGGCGCCGATGTTGACACCTTCGGCTACCGTGGCATCGCCCACATAGCTGAAATGGCCCATCTTCACGCCGGCAGCCAGGGTGGAATTCTTGATCTCGCCAAAGTTGCCCATGTGGGCCCCGTCCTCCAGCCGGGCGCCTTTCCGCAGCCGGGCAAAGGGTCCCACCTCGACGCGGTTCCCCAGCCAGGCCTGCTGCAGGTCAGAGGCCAGCACCCGGCAGCCGTCCCCGATCACAGAATCCCGGATGATGGCGTTTGGCCCGAGGCGGCAGTCCTCCCCCACCGTCACTTCCCCCACCAGATGCGTGTTGGGGTAAATCATCGTGTCCTGCCCGATCATCACCTGCGGGCCGATGTACACGGTGGCCGGGTCCGGCATGGAGACGCCACTTTCCATCCAGTGGAGATTGATCCGGCGGCGCAGGGCGGTCTCGGCCTCGGCCAGGTGCACGCGAGTGTTGACGCCGATCACTTCGTCGGGGTCCTCCACCACCTGCGCGCGCACGGCCAGCCCCTGGGCCACAGCCAGCGCCACCGTATCGGTCAGGTAATACTCACCCTTCGGCGAGAGCGGCAACTGCTCAAGGTTGGGCCACAGCCAGCCGGCGTCAAAGCAATAGACGCCCACGTTCAGCTCGCGGATGGCGAGCTGCTCGGGGGTGGCGGCGGCCTCTTCCACAATGGCAAGCACCGCGCCGCCGGGGGCGCGGACCACCCGACCAAAGCCACGCGGGTCGCCGGCCAGGACGGTGAGCAGGGTGAACGGGCCGTGATTGCCCTGCTGCATCCGGACCAACGCGCTCAACGTCTCGGGGCGCAGGAGCGGCAGGGCGCCATAGGTGACCAGCACCTGGCCCCCGCGCCCGGCCAGCGCTTCACGTGCCTGAAGCACGGCGTGGCCGGTCCCCAGGCGCTCGGCCTGCACGACCACTTCGGCGGCGTCGCCGAGGCGCGCGCGCACCGCTTCGACCCCACTCCCGACCACAACCACCGGCCTGTGCCCGGGGGCAGCCGTGCGCGCAGTGGCCAGCACGTGATCTATCAATGGCCGGCCGCCCAGTTGGTGCAGCACCTTGGGCAATTTCGACTTCATGCGGGCGCCCTCGCCGGCGGCGAGGATCAGGCTATGAACGTCACCTATCACAGCGTATCTCCTGGTTGGTGAGGATTTCGGGTTCCTCTCCACCTTCCGAATACCAGCGCGCCAGAAGCAAAACGACGACCGGGGCGCCCGCGCCGGTCGGCGCAAGTGCCATGGTCGTCATCCTGGCAGGGTGTCAGAATCTCGGGAAGGGTTGTCGTCTGGCACGTGAACTTTGAGGCTGGGGCGCCAGGGGTCGAACCTGGATTCACGGATTCAAAGTCCGGTGTGCTGCCGATTGCACCACGCCCCAATAGGGGATCGCTGATCCGGCGGGAATTGTAGCACAGAATGGCCTTGATGGTCCAAATAACTCTGGCACTTGCCCGGCTGCCCGGCGGCCTCAGCCGGGCAGGCGGACCAGCCCCAGTTGCCGCGCCTGCTCGAAGGTCAGGGCCTCCGGGCGAAGCGCTGCCGGGTCGGCTTGCCGTGCGGCCTGCTCCCAGAAGGTGTCCGTGTCCACGTCCTTGAGCGTGGGGGCCAGGTAGTCGAGGTTGGCGAACAGGTCATCTGCCTCTGGTCCGGCTGCCTCCGGCGCAGGCTGGGGGACGGAGGCGCCGGGGGGCGCAGGTGGCTCCACCCCTGGCAGGTTGGCCAGCCCCCGATTGCCACTATCGGGGGCCAGCCCCAGCAACGCGAGAGAGTCCAGCAAGTCATCGGCCGCCGGGCGGCAGTAACGGGCCACGCTCGCGAACTGGTCCACTCCGGTCTCGCCCTGAAACACCACCACCAGCCCGAACAGCATGCCCACGTTGACGGTGTAAATGTCGTAGTCGCCGCCGTCGAAGAACTGGAAGTTGGTGGGCAGCCGCGCGTTGAGGGACATGCATATTTTGACCCCGGCGCTGAAGACGGCCATCAGGGGCGGGATGATGGCGTCAAGGTTCAGGCCAGCCACATCGCCGGCCCGCGCGAGAACCTGGCCGTTATCGCTTACCAGTAGCACTGCCAGGGCATTCAAGTCCTGGCGCAGGGTGCTCAGGCGCTGCGACATGCCGGGTCGCTCGGCCTGTGATTCGACCAGCACCGCGGGGGTCTCTACCTCTTCGCCCAGGGCAACCTGCACGGCACGCAGAAAGTCTTCGGTCTTGAGCGGCTTGGCGAAAAAGGCGTGCGCCTGCAGCTCGCGCGCGCGGGCCTCTATTTCGGGGGTGGGGCTGCCGGCGATTACGATGGTCGGGGCGGGGGTGTTACGGGCGCGCAGGCGGGCCAGCAGCTCCAGTCCGCTCATGCCGGGCAGGCGCACGTCGGCGATCAGCAGGTCCACGCCGGCCCGCCCGATTTCCAGCATCGCTTCCTCGCCGGAGGGGACGTCGCGAATGATGTAATTGCGATTGAGCAGTTCCAGGCTGGTGCGCAACATACGGCTCATCTCGCGATGATCGTCCACAAGCAAGATGCGGCGAGCGTTCATGCGTCGGATTTTATCATAAGCAGAGCGGGGAGGCGAAAGAGGGTAAACGAGGCACGCAGGCCTCATCCACCCTCTTGTGCGGGCAGGGAACCGGGTCCCGTCCGGGGGCTATCCAACTCGGAAGCAGGCCACCCAGTGGTCCGGGCTGACCTCTTTGAACTCGGGTTCCTGCCGGGAGCAGTGGTCCAGGGCCACCGGGCAGCGCGGGTGGAAGCGGCAGCCGGTGGGGGGACGCAGCGGGCTGGGGACATCGCCCTTGAGGATGATGCGTCCGCGCCGGATGGAAGGGTTCGGGACGGGGATGGCCGACATCAGCGCCTGGGTATAAGGGTGGAGCGGGTTGAGGTACAGTTCGTCGCGGGTGGTCAGCTCGACCATCTTGCCCAGGTACATCACCGCCACGCGGTCGGAGATGTGTTCCACGACGCTCAGGTTGTGGGCAATGAAGAGATAAGTGAGATTGAACTCTTGCTGCAGCTCTTTGAGGATGTTCAGCACCTGCGATTGGATGGACACGTCGAGGGCCGAAACCGGTTCATCGCAGACAATGAAACGCGGTCGCAAGGCCAGGGCGCGGGCGATGCCGATGCGCTGGCGCTGTCCGCCGGAGAATTCGTGCGGGTAACGGCGGGCGTGATAGTCTTCCAGTCCCACGCGGCGCAGGGTATTGATTACCACCTCGAAGCGCTCGCGGCGATTGCGCATGCCGTGCACCATCAAGCCTTCGCCGATGCTGTCGCCGACCGGCATACGCGGGTCGAGCGAGGAGAACGGGTCTTGAAAGATGATCTGCATGTTGCGGCGCAGGGCTTTCAGGGCGCGCGCGTCGGCCGCGAATACATCCTTGCCATCAAACTCTACTGTTCCCCTGGTGGCGGGGATCAGGCGCAGAATGGTGCGCCCGACGGTGGTCTTGCCGCAACCAGACTCCCCCACCATCCCCAGGGTTTCTCCCTCTTTGATAGTGAACGAGACGTCATCCACAGCCTGCACCCAGGCCTGCACTCGTTGCAGCAGGCCGCCGCGCACCGGAAAGTACTTCACAAGGTTCTCTACCGCCACCAGATCGGACTTGCCGTTGGAAGCGGCCTTGACCCCCGTGGCTTCGTTCAGTTCAGCGGTCAGTTCAACTGTCATGGTTCAGGTTGCTCCTGTTCGATCCGGCGGCTCCGCCAGGCGCGGAGCGCGTGCAGGTTCAAAGGCTTACTTCCGAGACCAGGGGCGCCCGGTGCAGCTCACTGTCGTGGTAGAGCCAGCAGCGCACACTGTGATTGCGGGCCACCGGCCGCAACTGAGGCTCCATCTCGGTGCAGACGGCCAGGCTATGCTCCACGCGGGAGCGGCAACGCGGGGCAAACTTACAACCCGGCGGCAGGTTGATCAGGTTGGGCACCGAGCCGGGGATGACATCCAGCTTGTCCTTGATCTGCCCGAGGACGGGGATGGAGGCAATCAGGCCCTGGGTGTAGGGGTGCAACGGGTGGTCAAACAGCTGCTGCACATCGGTCTGCTCGAGGATTCGTCCGGCATACATCACCGCCACTCGTTCGGCCATCTCGGCAATCACCCCCAGATCGTGGGTGATCAGGATGACCGAAGCTTCCATTTTGGTGCGCAGGTCGCGCATCAGATCCAGAATCTGAGCCTGGATGGTGACATCGAGGGCGGTGGTTGGCTCGTCGGCGATCAGCAGTTCGGGCACGCAGGCCAGCGCCATGGCAATCATCACGCGCTGGGCCATGCCGCCGGAAAGTTCGTGCGGGAAGGCGTGGGCGCGCCGCTCGGCATCGGGAATGCCTACCATGCGCAGCAACTCTACCGCGCGCTCCCAGCCGGCCTCCTTGCCCAGGCTGCGGTGGATGTCCAGCACCTCGGCTATCTGATCTCCCACGCGGAAGACCGGGTTGAGGCTGGACTGGGGCTGCTGAAAGATCATCGAGATGCGATTGCCGCGCACGTGGATCATCTCGTTTTCGGACAGACCGAGCAAGTCCTGTCCATCGAAGGTGATCTCGCCCTCTATAACTTTGCCCGGCTGGCCGATCAGGCGCATGATGGTGAGAGAGGTCACGCTCTTGCCGCAGCCGGATTCGCCGACCAGGCCCAGCACTTCGCCGCGGTTGACGGTGAAGTCCACCCCGTCTACTGCCTTCACTACGCCGTCCTCGGTGAAGAAGTACGTCTTGAGGTTCTTGACTTCCAGCAGGGGTTTGCTGCCGTTTTCTCTAGCCACTAAGGGTCCCTCCTTTGAGGTCGACATAGATATTAGAGATTAGAGATTAGAGATTGGAGGCTGGAGATTCCTGCCGCGCGCCGGCCAGAAGCTGCCGCGCCCACTCTGCATCGGCCTCCAGCAGAGGCGGCTCCGGCAAGTTGCGATAGTTCACCCGCCGCCCGTAACTGGCCCGCTCGTAAACGCCATCCAGCAGGGGTTTGAGGTCCACGGAAGGCTCTGGTTCGTCGGGGCGCAGGGGTAGCGGGAAAGCCGGGATCGAGTCCCGGACGGAGAATTCGTACAACGCGGCGCGGGGCCGCTGCGTAGCGCGGCTGACCAGAATCCGATAGATACGCCTTCCACCGTTTACCGGCCGCATTTCCATGGGCGGGTGGGCGCGCAGCAAATCTAATTCTACCAGGTTAGTATCCGAACCCAGAATGTTCAACCGCTTACTTTCGTACCTGCGGCGCTCCGGCCCGGGTCGCTTGTTGGTATAGGAAAGGATTTCCAGAGTGGTGATGACCTGGTCCCCCGCCGGTTCACGGACTTCCAGGTAGCGCTGGCGCACACGCTCGGGCATCGGAAGCTCGATGGTGCGGGGGACAACCGCGGAACGGGGAGGGACTGCCACTGCAACAGCCACGCCGCCAGATAACTCGGGCCTGCCGACCACGGCCACATCCGGTTCACCGATGAGCAGATGCTGCGAGGGGAAAACAAGAAACACCCGCTCTTCGACCGCAACATAATACCGGGGCCTGACCAGCAGCGACAGCGCGTCTGCCAGAGCACCGACCAGCCGAAAGTGGACATCGTGCCACAATCCTGGCCGCTCAAGATAAGGGTCCATGCCCGGGAAGGGTGAAGGCATCGGGTCTCCGAGGGTGAACTTGCCCGGTTGAGGGGAGTAATCATACCGCAGGTTGGGGCCAGGGGCAAATAAGCGGTGTTTTCATCGCACGGTAACCCGGATGCGGTGGGCCAGGCGGGTGCCGTCCGGGAACACGCCGGAGAGCACGCCGGCGCCTTCGGTGACGGTTTGCCGGCCGTTGCCGTCGGTGGACCGCGCAATCAGCGCGGTCGCGCCTGCGGGCGGGTTCTCCCAGCGCCAGCGCCACAGGGTCCACACGCCGGGGTTGGGTCCGGGGAGCAGTTCCGCCGCCCGCCAGGTCTGGCCGTCGTCCACACTGACCTCCACCGAACGGATGCCGGAGCTATCGGCGAAGGCCATGCCGGTGATGGGCAGCGACTGGCCGGCGACCAGTTCTGCCAGCGCCCCGGGCGTCTCGATGCGGGTGTTGACGTTGAGGGTAGCGGCGTCCGACCAGCCCTGCTGCTCCCAGAAGCCCTGTTTGTAGGTGTCCACCACCCACAGGGTGACAGGCCACTTGGGCTGCTTCTGGCCGTAGACATCCGGCAGCAGCACGCGCGCCGGGCCGCCGTGCAGGGCCGGGAGCGGTTCGCCGCCCATTTCGTAGGCCAGCAGGCTGCGCTCGTCGAGGGCGCGGTCCAGCGGAACCGATGTCACGTACTCATCGGCGGCGGTGAACTGCACGTGTGTTGCGCCCGGTCCGGGTCTGGCCTGGCGCAACAGGTCGCCGAGCGGGATCCCGCGCCAGACCGCGTTGCCCACCAGCCGGCCGCCGGATGGGTTGCCAATACATTCCAGGGTCTGCATCTGCTCGCGGGCCGGCAGCGAGCGCAGGGCGGCCAGGTCCAGTTCGATGGGCTGTTCGACCATGCCGCCAATTTTCAGCCGCCAACTCCCCGGGCTGAGGTCCGGCTTGCCGGCGTAGGATTGGGCGTAGAAATCAGGGACCGGCGTCAGGCGCCCAGGCTGCTGGTCCGGCGGCCAGGGCAGCGGGGGCGGGGGTTCGGGCGTGGGGGTCGGTTGGGGTCGGGAGGCGGCCGGGCCGGGGAGAGCGGCGGTGGGGGTGACCGGGGCGCGAGTGGGGTACAGGGTCGGGGGAACGGCGCCGGAGCGGGGCGCGCATCCGGCAAGGATCCAGGCGCCCAGCCCGGTCGGGGTCAGTTTGAGAAAATCGCGCCGGGTGAGCACGGGGACGAAGCGTGAGGCGCAAAGCGTGAAACGTGACACACGTGATACAACCGACACAAGACACGTGTGGTACTTTACCAACCGA
>CAYZNA010000094.1:2686-10364 GCA_964478665.1 uncultured Anaerolineales bacterium | reverse complement strand
GGCGTTGCAGTGGGCAACGCGCTGGAGGTCAAAGAAGCGATTGCCACGCTCTCCGGCGGCGGCCCGCCGGACTTCCGTGAGCACTGTCTGGTGGTGGTTTCACATCTGCTGGTGCTGGGCGGGGTGGCCGCGACGCTGGAGCAGGCCAGGGATCGGGCAGAGCGGGCGCTGCGACAGGGTGCCGGGTTGGAAAAGTTCAAGACTCTGGTACGGGCGCAGGGCGGCGAGGTGGCGATGGTGGAGCACCCGGAACGGTTGCCCCGCGCCGCCTGGATCGAGACCGTGCCCGCGCCGCGCTCCGGCTACTTGCGCCAGGTGCACGCCCGCACCGTTGGCGAAACTGCGATGATGCTGGGCGCCGGACGCGCTGCCAGAGGCGACGCGATTGACCACGCGGTGGGGGCGGAGGTGTTTCACTCGGTGGGGGACCGGGTGGAGGCCGGGGAGCCGCTGTTCGCGGTGCACGCCAACCAGCCGGGGCGGCTGGCGCCCGCCTGCGAGCGGCTGCTGGCCGCTCACCTCTGGAGCGATGCCCCGGTGGAGCCATTGCCGCTGTTCTACGAAACGTTATCCAGTGAGGAGTGAACAGCAGTTCCCGGCATCACGGGGCAATTTCAAACGCCGGGCAGTGCTTCGGGCGAAACAACCCGAAGTGGCGGCGGTCCACAGTGAGAACACGCCTCACGTTCAACCGCTCTGCCACCGCTACAATCACGCAGTCCACGAAATCTACCCGGCTGTCGGCGTATTTCTCCAGCACTGCTGCGGTGCGAGTCAGGTCCTGCTCGGTAGCCCGGACCACTGCCAGTTCGCCGCCGGACAGTGAGCGCAGAAAGCGGACGAGCACCGGGTAGCCTAACTCGCGCAGGACCATAAAAGCCAGTTCGGGCAGCACCATATCGGGCAGAAGCGGTTCGGCCTCTTCTTGCAGAGCGGCGACACACACATCGTGCAAGTCGTCGTCCGCGTCCAGCACGGCGAGGAGGAAACCTGTGTCCAGAAGGACCGTCATTCTGCCAGACTCCAGCCTTCGCGGCGGTTTGCTGCCCGTTCCAGAATCTCTTCCACTTGCACGGAGAGATTCCTCTTTCCGCTGTGGCCGATACCGATAAAGGAATACTTGCGCCGTGGCCTGATCTGCAAGCGCACGTAATCCGCCAGCGCTTCCCGTACTATTACTTCAAGCGTGGTCTGTTTCTGCCGGGCCAAATTCTGAAGCGCCCCGACGAGCGCATCATCTGCAGCAATGGTAATCGCGGTCATGGCATAGCCTCCGGCCCGATTATACGCCGAACGGTCATGGTTTGACCACCTTTCCGTCCCGCCACCGATACACCCACCCGCGCGCTTCCGCCCAATTCCGGTCCGCATCAAAACTGAACTGCCCGCTCAGGCCGGTGAAATTTGCCTGCGCCAGCGCCGCCTCCACCCCGGCGCGTGCCGGCTGGCCGTTGGCCTTTGCGTCGCGGGCCAGCGCGTCCAGTAGCAGGCGGGTCGCGTCGTAGGCCAGCACGGCGTAGGCCCGGGCTTCCACTCCGTTGGAGATTGCGCGGTAGCGGGCGGCAAAGTACGGGTCAGCGGAATCGGCCGGAAGGGGGGCGGGCGCCACAAAATCCACCGCCTGCGCATAGCAACAATCGGGGGCCAGCGCCGGGAACTGGGGCAGCCCCCAGCGCGGCGGCCCCACCACCCGGGTGGACGGGTCCCGCGCGGCGTCCGCCAGCCAATCCAGCGCTTCCAGATCTCCGCAGGGGTAGAAACAGGGCTGCACTTGCCCTGCGGGCAGGGCCGCCCGCAGCGCGGCCTCGGTCGGCCACAGACGGAAGGCACCGGGCGGCAGCCGGGCGGAGGTGGTGGCGAGCAGAGGGACGCCGGCCTGAGCGTACAGCGGCGCGGCGGCCAGGGTGGTCTCGTCCAGCCAGTGCCCCAGCACGGCCAGCACCTGCGGGTCCGCGGCCAGCTTGCGGGCCTGCTCGGCGGCCTGGGCCGGGTCCCCGCTGTCATCGAGCGCCACAAGTTCCACCGAACGCCCGGCCACCCCCCCGGCACGGTTGACCTCGCGCACCGCCAGCCTCAGGGCATAGATCACCTCGTAGCCAGCGTCGCGGTAACGACCCTCGAACGGCGCTACCAGCCCGATTTGCAGCGTGGGGCGGGTGAGGGGCAGGCAGGAGGTGAGGAGGAAGGATGCGAGGAAGAGGGAAGAGGGAAGAAGGAAGAAGGAAGAAGGAAGCCGGAAGGTGCCAGAGGGGCTTCTTCCTCCTTCCTTCTTCCTGATTTTCTCAACAGCCTTTAGAAAGATGCTCCTCATAGGTCTCCGAGAAATCGTGCCGGCCGGAGCCGTCGCAGCGGGCGCGGAAGAACAGGTAAGTGGTCTGGGCCGGGTAGATCGCGGCCTGGATGGCGCTCAGGCCGGGGTTGGCGATCGGGGCCGGGGGCAGGCCGGGGTACAGGTAGGTGTTGTAGGGGGAGTCGAAGGCCAGGTCGGCGAGGGTCAGCGGGCGCTTCCACCAGTCCGGCGGGCCGCTCACCGCGTATTGCACGGTGGGATCGGCGTCCAGCTTCATGCCCAGCGCCAGCCGGTTGAGGTACACCGAGGCGATCACCGGGCGCTCGTCGGCCACCACAGCCTCGCGCTCGATAATGGCCCCCAGGTTCACTACCTCGAACAGGCTCCGACCCTGCGCGGCGGCCGCGGCCCGCATCTCCGGGGTGACGCGCTTCTCGAAATCCGCCAGCATGGCGTTGAACACGTCCTGTGCGCCGGCCTCCGGGCGCAGGGTGTAGGTGTCGGGGAAAAGGAAACCCTCCAACCCGCGATCCCCGGGAATCTGGGCCACAAAGGAGAACTGGGTGGGCCGCGAGTCCAGCAGCCGCAGGAAATCCGGCGGGGAAATATCCAGCCCGGCCGGGGCCAGCGCGGCGGCGATCTGCTCCGCGCGCCAGCCTTCCGGGATGCGCAGCACGACGGCCGCGTCGCGCGCCCGGCCGATTGCCCGCGCCACGTCCGGGATGGTCATGGTGCGGTACAGGGTGAAGCGCCCGGCCTCCACGCGCGAATCCAGGCCGTTGTAGCGCAGGTAGCGCGTGAGCAGGTTGGCGTCGCGGATCAGCCCCAGGGCGGCCAACCGGGCGGCCACCTGGCCGGCTGTCTCGCCCGGCTGCACCTCAAAGGCCACCGGCGCAGGGTCGGTCCCCGCCGGTTGCGCCAACTCCGCGACGCGCAGTTGCAGGTAGGCCGAGAGGGCCAGCCGTTCGGGAAGGCTGAGGGTCGGGGAACCGGGGCCGAGGTCCGGCCCTGCGGCCGGTCCGCGCCGGGCGCCGAGCAGGGCGAAGGCGTACAGCCCGGCGCCGCTGAGCAAGCCCAGGGTCAGAAAAAAGAGAATGAGCCGGAGGGCAATGCCGGACCGGCGTTCAGGGAATCGCTTCGGGCGGGTGGGCATCGAGGTAGCTCTGGAGCAGGATGGCGGCTGCCACCGCGTCAATGTGCTCGCGGCGGGATTTGCGCGAGCGGCCGGCGGCCAGCATGGCGGCGTTGGCGTCCAGCGTGGTGAAGGCTTCGTCCCACAATTCTACCGGTAAATCGGTCTGCTGGCGCACGGCCTCCGCCAGCCGCTTCGATTTGCGCGCCTGCAGGCCGAGGGGCGTTGAACGTTCAACGTTTGAAGGTTCAGTGTCGCTCGTTGCCGAACCGACGATGATGCGTCCGGCTTCGTGCTCGCGGGCAAGGCCGGCAATGGCGGCGGCGTCCAGCGCGCGCGAGAGGTGCTGCAGCGTGGTCAGCGCGCGGGCGATGGTGCCGCTGGGGTCGCTGATGGCGATGCCGATCCGGCGGTCTCCGGGGTCAACGGCGAGGATTCTCATGGGCAGGCGGAGCACATGGTGCGGGGCGCACACCTGCCCCGGACGCAGGTGCCGGGGTGGCGCGAAGCGTGCGCCCCCTGCGGCCCTACAATTCGGCGCTCAACTTTCGGCAATCAGCACGCGGATGCGAAAGGGCAGCAGCGGCAGGCGCGGGTACCACGCGGGCCAGATTTCGATCTGCGGGGCGCGGCTGATGGGCTGGGTGGCGGCGAGGCGGCCGGCGGCCTCGGCCGGCGTCAGGCCGCGCAGCGCCAGCCGGACCTGACCGGGATTGATCTGGCGGGCCACGCGCGCCCCGGCGCTCACCCGGAAGGTAACCAGCCCGGCGGGGTCCACCTGCGGGTCGCTCAGGCGGGTGTAGCTCTGGCTGCCGGGCGCCAGGGCGAACGTCTGGCCGAATTGCGAGCGCCCGAGGGCCGCCAGCTTTTCGAAGGCCAGGTCGCGGGCCAGCGACTCGTCCACGGCCAGCCCGGTCACGCGGACGCGCAGGGTGAGGGCCAGCGTGTCCGACTGTTCGCCCGGAAACCGGTCATAGGTCTCGGCCAGAATGCGGGTGACGGTGACGCTTTGCGCTGGCAGCATGTCATACGGGCCGAGCTGCCCGGCCAGGCTGGCGATGGCGCTTTGTTGCATCTCGGCCAGCAGTTGCGCGCGCACTCGGGCCTGATCGTCCGGGGAGACCGCGCTGCGCTGCTCCACCCCCCCTCCGCTGGTGGGCTGCGGATTGATGACCGCCAGTTGTAGCCCCAGCGGCCCTTCCACCGCGTTGATCTGCTCGGCGGCCACGTTGCCTTGCGGGCCTGGCTCGGCCGCCTGAATGGGCACCTGGACCGTTTGTCCCGGCCCGGCCGGCGCCTGCGCCGGCTGCGTGGTGAGAAAGCGCGCCTGGCCCCCGGAGGTGGTGCGCACGCCGGTCCCGGCGGGCACGCTCACCGGCTGGTTGATCAGGCTGGTGAAGGTCACGCTGCCACTGGCGCGGGTGGAGGGCACGTCCGTCAGGCCGGTAGTGGGGATGCGCAGGCTGGATTCGAGTTCCACCGCCACCTCGCGAGCGGGCAGGTCGGCGGCCTGCCCCGGGTCCACTGCGGCGGTCAGCGGCAGGGTGAGGTTGATGGGCCGGGTGAGCGGGCTGACCTGCACGGCCGCCCCCGGCAGCGCGATCAGCGCCGCGACTGCTACTGCCGCCAGCGCCAGGCTGAAGGCAACCGGGCGCAGCAGGCGGCCTCCCACGCGGGCAACGGCTCGCACACCTGCCCCGGACGCAGGTGCCGGGGGGTGCAGGAAGGGGGGCAGGGGCAGGGGCAGGGGGTCCGGGTCGGGAGGGGGCTGGCGTCGGGGGGTAGCGGGCAGGGGTCGGGGTTTGCGGTAGCGCCACGGGCGGCGGCTGGCCGGCAGGGAGTCGAAACAGGGCAGGCCCAGCTCGGCGGCGTGATCGCGCACGTCGCTGTCCTGCGTGACCAGTCCCAGCATGGCGCCGAGCGCGGTGGCGTGGCGGTGTAATAGCACCAGGTCCAACCGGCGGGTGAGCACCCGCCCGCGCGGCGGCCAGACCAGCAGCACGCGCTGCGTCTGCACCCAGCCCATCTTGTCGCGGGCGGAGAGGCCGTCGTCGTGCGAGTCGAGGTGGAGAATCTGTTCTTTCACGGCGGGGGAATTATGCTACACTCTGGGCCGGAGGTACAGGCCATGAGTACATTGGCTATTCCCGGCGGAGGGATAACAACATGAACGCTGTCGAACTACTTCCGGCGCAGTTTACGGTTGTGAAGGCGAACGGCGGAACTGCACCGGTTCAACCCGCAGTCGTGACGCTGCCGTATCAGTTCGCGTGGCTGGCGCAGTTTGAGGCAGACGAACTGGCCGAGTTTCTGGAAGAGTTGATGGCTGCGCTCCAGCCGGCGGAGGCGAGCGGCGATTGGCTGCCTGTGGCCGAAGTGATCGAATCGTGGAAAGCCACGGCGAACATGCTGGCCTCGCCGGAAACACGGGCAGGGATTGCGGAAGGGCTGCGCGAACTGGAAACCGAGGACGGAGTCGAATGGGATAATCTGGCGATGTTTACTGATCCGGCGCTCGTTCCCTCACCCACTTCCCCACCAGCCCCGCGCACAGACGGTAGCCGTCCGCGGCAGGCTCAATCACATCGCGCCCGGCCAGCCGTTTGAGCGGCGCGGCCCCGGAGAACCGGGCGCGGCGCAGCAGGTCTGCTTCGCTCAACCATTCCTCCGCAGCCAGCAGCCGCAATGCCGCGCGCTGCCGGTCGTCTGTGTCCCGGCTTTTCCACAGTTCGGCAAAATAGCCCTCCGCGCTGGTCAGGGCGTCTGTCAGGGCCAGTTCCACGTCGGCGGGGGAGGCGAACAAGTGTCGGTCGTTGTTCAGCCGGTTGACCAGATCGCGGCAGATGACCTGAATCAAATACGGCTGCCGCCCGCTGGCGCGCAGAATGGCCGCCACCGCTTGCGGGTCGTAGCGCAGCGGGAAGTCCGGCACGGGTTGCTCGATCAACTCGCGGGCTTCGCCCTCGGCCAGCGGGCCGATGCGCAGGGTGCGCACGTTGATGAGGGCGTCGCTCCACTCCGGGGCCAGTTCGCTCAGGCTGTGCGCGCCGGAGAGCAGCACCACCGTTTTGGGGTGGCTCTGGATGAGCGTGCGCAGCCACGCGAAGGCGCGCCGGTCCAGCCGCCCCTCGGCGACCATCTCCTCCAGCCGCTCGAACTCGTCCAGCGTGAGCAGCAGGACCCGCTCTCCGATGGCTTTTTCCGCGCCGTCCAGCCAGCGGTTGAAGGCCGGGTAGGGGTCGGCGGCGAGCGTGGGTTTGTCCAGCCGGGGCAGCGAAACGCGCCTCGCCAGTTGCGCGCTGTCGCTGATTTTCTCCGCCAGCACCGCCAGCAGGCCGATCACGCTTCTTGAGACAACGGCCGATTGCAGGTCCACCGCGGCCGGGATCACGTCCGGGCCGAGGCGGGAGGGCAGTTGGCGCAGAGCGGAGGTTTTGCCGCTGCGGCGCGCGCCGAGCAGCAGCAGGGAGGGGCGGGTTTCAGGCTGCGCGGCCAGTTCGCGCTCCAGCGCCACGAAAACATCCCGGCGGCCTTTGAACACGCGGCTTTTGTCCGCGAGAGGTGTTCCGGCGACGTACACATTGGGAATCGGGAGATTTGAGATTTGGAATTTGAGATTTGAGATTTCCCGGTCGAGCACCTCCTGCCAGACGGCCATCGCGCTGGCGAAGCGCGCGCCAACCCGCGCGGATTTGCCCCACGCCTGCGCCTGCCGGAGCGCGGCGACTTCGGCGCGGGCGCGTTCGAGTTGGTCGGCGCGGTTGGCGTCGGTATCGCTTTCCAGCGCGGCGCGGGCGCGCTCCCCGATCTGGCGCAGCGTGGGCAGAAAGGCCTCCAATTCGCGCGGGAGGTTGGCGGGAAGCCACTGCAGGGTTTCGGCAGCCCCGGCGAGAGCGGGCAGGTCGCGGGCCGCTTCCACGTCCTGTGCGGTAATTTCCAGCAGGGCGTTGTGCGCGGCCCAACCCTGCCGGAAGGCTGCGGCCGCGTGGGCGATGGCCTGCTTCCCGGTTTCGCGGTTTGCCAGCGTGACCGTGACGAGGTGGTGATCGAGGCCGAGCAGCGGGAACCAGACGAGTTCGTCCCAATAGATCGGCGAGAGGCGCAGCGCGCGCAGGGCGGCCTGGTTGTTGGCGCGTCCGCCGCGCACCAACAGCCACTGCACGGCCAGTTCTGGCAGGTAGAGAAAGAGGCGGAAGTACGAGCCGATGATGGCCACGCCGCCCGCCACGCCGAACGCCACGCCGAACGCCACGCCG
>CAYZNA010000094.1:0-2586 GCA_964478665.1 uncultured Anaerolineales bacterium | reverse complement strand
CGCCACGCCGAACGCCACGCCGAACGCCACGCCGAACGCCACGCCGAACGCCACGCCGACCAGCCCCGCCACAACATTCTCCGGGGAACGCCCGACCGGAATAAGAAACGGAGCGAGGATGGCGTAGAGCAGTCCGGGTGTGACGAGGATGTGAAAGAGCGCGAGGCGCACCAGATCGCGCAGGGGTGGGTGCTGTGCGCCCCGCCGCCAGAGGGTAATCAGGCCGGAATCCCCCCGCAGGGGCGGGTCAAAACTGCGGATGTATTTCTCCAGCGTGATGGGCTTGAAGAAGGCCCAGTACAGCAGGCGGAGGAGGTCGTGGGGGAAGCGGAGGGGGGGCATGGGGGAGGGGGGAAGTGTCTAAAGTGGGAAGTGGGGAGGAATGGACCGTTAGCGGTTCCCCGGCGGAGTAGCGGAAGCAGGCGAGTCGTTGAACCAAAAGGCGGGGATCTTGCGCGAGTCTAAAACGGATAGCGACCGGCGCCGAGCAGTTCCTGACGCAGCAGAAGGCGATCAATCTGGTTGAGTTGCAGCAGCCGCGCAGTCGCCCGGCCTGTGGCTGTGAGAGGCAGGATCACCGGGCCGTCGGTGTGGAAGTGGTCGTTCCAGTTCTGCGTGCGTGGGTTGAAGAGCGGCACGATGCTGCCTGTGTCCGGGTCGGGGGCGGCCAGGTTGCTGCCCTTGAAGCGGTTGCATTGGGCGCAGGCGTAGGCCAGATTGCCGGCCTCCGTCATGCCGCCGTGCTGGCGGGCGATGACGTGGTCTATTTCGTGCGCGAACGCGGCGTATCGGGCGTGAACGAGGCAGTATTCGCAACTTTCGCGAGCGCGCGTGATGACCTGAACGCGCAGGCGGGCCGGGACGCGATTCATGCGGCGATGAGGCCCAGACGGCTGTAGGCCTTGGCTTTCAGCAGCGTCATCATGCGCTCGAAGCGGATGGTATGATCCAGTTCTTCTTCCTCCGCCAGAGTCAGGGATCGCTGGCGGTTGGCTTCCAGCAGTTCACTGAAGCGTTGCTGGGCCGTTGCGGATGGCCGGTAGCGAACGATTTCCAGCGGAGAAGGTCCCCCGGCGAGGAATTCCAGCGCGGTCTCGTAAAACGGCAGGGAAAACTCCATGGCGACCATGATGTTATCTCCAGAGTCCCGACAGAATTATGACCGCAATGGCTGCCACGGTCAACACGCCCACGAACCATTTGAACAACCTGTCGTCGCTGGTATGGCGGAGCCGGGCCAGCACGAAACTGCCAATCTCCTCCGGTACGCGCACGAACACAAAAACGCCCACGTTTTGTACGGCGGCGTTCCGTCTCTTCTTGTCCGCTGCGAAAATCTGGCCGATGGTGCGGTGGTATTCGCGCTCTACCGCTCCCCAGTTCGGGGAGCGCGCGACTTTCGCGTCGTAAATCATGCGCCCGGCCAGTTGCAGGCGCAGCGGGTGGCGGCCTCCGGCCAGGGCCGCGGCGCGGGCGCAGTCGTCGTTGTCGAAGGCGCGGTCGGAGGCGCGGCCGCGGTCCAGCAGTTTGTCGGCCTCCGGCGGCGTAAACTTGCCCAGCGGGACGTGGCTGGTGAAGACGTTGAAGAAGTCGGAAGTCAGTTTGTCGGCGCGGGCCAGTTCGGAGAGCGGGCGGGCGGAGGCGATCACAAACGCGGCGCAGCCGTCGTTAATCAGGCTGCGCCACGAGTCGTACAGGCGGTCCGGGAATCTGTCGGGCGACTCGGAGAGCGCCTCGAATTCGTCCAGAAGAATGACGGGGTAGATGGGATCGCCGGGGCCGTGGCCGAGCCGGCGCAGGGCGGCTTCGAAGTCGGCCAGCGAAAGGTCGCTCAGACCCTTCGGGTTTTCAAAACCCGAAGGGTCTTCTGCCGCCCGGAGGATGGTTTGCAGCAGCAGCGGTTGGGCCGCGCACTCGCCCCGCTGCAGGTCAACGTAAGCAAAGCGGTAACGTTCCGGGTGTTGCAGCCGCCGCGGGTAGGTCTGCGTCAGATGAACGAGCAGGGAGGAGCGCCCCATGCGGTGCGGGCCGACGATGGAGACGCTCTGCAACTGGCCGGTGTGGGCGGTTTCCAGCGCGGCGAAAACGGCGCTCAACTGCGCCTCGCGACCAACGAAGTACTGCGGGTCGTTGATTCGCCCGCCGGCGAAGAAGGGGTTGGGCATCAGTCTTTCTTCTCGGACTCAATCTCTGGCGTGCGCCCACTGCCGGACCACTCTGAAATCCGCCATAATCGGGCTTTCGACCAGGGCCAATTCTATCGCTTTCAGGTACTCAGCGGGATCGCGCATTCCTATTCATTCCCGCGCAAGATACTCAGTCGCGCTAAGCGCTCCTTCGAACGGCACAGGGCATTCCACTCCATGAAGTCGGCTATGTCCTGCATCCCTCCGGCCTTGAACTTCTGCCAGAAATCTGCGGACTTCATCTGGTACTGTGCCTCGTACTCGGCCAGCCAGACATCAATGCGGGCGAGGTCGGTTTCATCTCTTTCGGTTTGACGCGAGACAATCTTTCGCAAGGCAATATCTGGCATGGTTCAGAATCCCGGGAAGTTAGATTAGCACTTTCGGAGCCAGGCCCAGC
>CAYZNA010000093.1:8991-10365 GCA_964478665.1 uncultured Anaerolineales bacterium | reverse complement strand
GCTTTTGAGAAGGCCGCTCGGCCTATTGGCCCGTTTGGGCTCTAAACTCCAGTTACTTGCCGGACCCCGGAAGATGGTCGGCGGACTTTCGAAGAAGAAAAAGGAAATCACCATGAAGTGCTTTCATTGTCAGGGTGAACTCAACCGGGGCAAAACCTCGTTCTCGGTGAACCGTCGCGGCTACCACATCATCGTGGACGACGTTCCGGCGTGGATTTGCACGCAGTGCGGCGAACCGCTATTCGACGAGCGGCAGGTCAATGCTATCCAACAAATCATCCGCAGGATGGACGCCGAGATTCCGCTACTGACGCAGGTCGCTGCCTGAGAAACTCCCAACTCTAACTCAAAACTCAAACGTCCTTCACCCCCAACCACTTCGCCCACTGCTCCAGCCCGAATCCGGCGTAGCGGTAGTGCACGTTCACGGCCTGAAATATCCAACTCTCCCACTCCGGGCCGTACCAGTCGTACAGCGCCGACACGCTGAAACACAACCCGCCGAATAGCGCCGCGTAGGCCTCACACTGCTCGGCATTGGCGAGGAAGGCCCGCACCGGCTCCTCGCCGCCGATCTTGCGCCCCTCGGCCATCAAGAAGGCCTGTGCCTCCAGCCAGCCCACGTGCCCGGCCAGGTCGGCCTGCTCCCCGAGCCGTTATTGCCGCGCGAAGCGCTGCCCGCCCGCCGCCAGCCCGGCCAGCAGCGGCTCCCGCTCGGGCGCGGGCAGCCAGAGCAGCGCCAGCAGCACGGTCAGCGCCCCATGCCGCAGGAAGTAGCTCCCCCGCTGGGTCGCGGGCAGAAAGGGGATCAGCAGGCTGCTGCTCAGCAAGATGCGGGTCAGGTTCTGGATGTTGAGGGCCGGGCCGATCTCTCCCATCCAGTCGCCCCACACCAGCGCCACCATCGCCCAGTTGTCCAGCACAAAGATGGGCAGCGGGCGCTCGTAGGGCTTGAACCACACCGGCATCAATTCGCCCCAGCCGCCGTTCTCCGCCGGGGAGGTGAGCACCGGGTAGACTTGCAGCTCCTCTCCCATCCCCAGGCGGTCCCTCCCGGCATGTGCGCCCAGCGCCCGTCGGGCCAGCGGCTCGGCCCACGCCAGCGCAGCGCCGGCCAGCTCGCGCGAGACAGCAAAGCGGGGGCGCAGGGCAAGATAGCGGTCGAAGGGCGACAATGCGGCGCTGCTCCCTACCTCAGCTTACCCAGCTCTTCTCTCACCGCGGACGTGACCTGGCCGGCGCTGAGTTTTGGTAGATAAACGTAGTTCGCGCCGAGCCGGCCGGCCAGTTCCTGGGCGCTGCCGCCGGCCACAAAGAAGCGGCGCGTATCTACCACTACGGATCCTGCCAGTTGTGAGCGGAGCTGCTGCGCCA
>CAYZNA010000093.1:6788-8981 GCA_964478665.1 uncultured Anaerolineales bacterium | reverse complement strand
GGCGCGGGCCTGCTCCCGCCGGTCCTCGCCCTGTGGCGTGGGGCGCAGGGGCTGGTTGGCCCGCGCGTCGGTGATCAGTACCAGCACCGTCCCGGCCACGTGCAAGCGGCAAGCGTGCTCCCCGGACAGCGCCAACACCCGAGCCAGCGCGGCCGAAAGCGGGGTGCGCCCCCCGGTGGGCAGCGCTTCCAGCGCCCGCCGGGCTTTCGCCACCCCGCCGCCGGGCGACAGAATGACTTCCGCGCTCTCACGGCGAAAGGCGATCAGCGCGATTTTGTCCCGGTGCACGTAGGCGTTTTGCAGCAGGCCAATGGCCGCGCCTCTGGCAGAGTTGATGCGGTTGAGCGCCATCGAGCCGGAGGCGTCCACGGCAAGGATCACCAGCAGTCCGGTGCGCTGGCGGAACTGTTTGAGGCGGATGTCTTCGCGCCGGACGCGAAGCGGCCGGCCCCGCACGGCGGCCGATTTGAGCGTGTCCAGCAGCGCCAGTTGCCCTCGACCCGGCCCTTCGGCCGGCACCGACCGGATGTGCCGCCCCCGCCGGAAGTTCAACCCCCGGCCTCGCCTGCCGGCGGCGGTCCCGCCCTCGGCCCGCAGCGGCTCCCGCAGCAGGCCGAGCGGGGCGGCCTCGTCTGCTGCGGGGGCGGGCTGTATCCCGGCCATCTCCGGGGAGGGGGAGTTGCCGGCCGGCCCTGCCTGCTCCTCCCCGGCCTGTTTGCGCGTGGAAGCGGACTCGGCGGGAGGCCGGTCGGCGGCGCCCTCCGAAGTGATTTGCAGGTGGTGGGTGGCGCGGGGCGACAGCACCAGCCGCACGGCAAGGTCAATGTCGCTCTGGGTGATCGGCAGGCGGGCGTTCAGGGCGGCGTTGGCCTTCGTGCACCGCAGGGCGAAGACCTCGGCGCGGTTGCCGGGCACCTGCATGGCGGTGGCCGCCGCGCAGAGTTCCTTCAGCACGTTCCGGGGCGGGTGAATCAGGGGCAGCACCTCGCGGCCCACTTCGGCCAGGTGGATCACGTCGGGGGCGAGGGCAAGGGGCCGCCCCCCGGCAGCGGCGATGCGGGCGCGGGCCGGCACGTCCCGCACGGTGGAGACCGGGATCAGAAAGGCGACTCGTTCCAGCAGGGCCGGGGCCACCGGCCCCTCCGCCGGGTTGAAGGTGCCAATCAGGCTAAACTCTGCCGGGTAGCTGCGGCTGAGGCCCTCTCGTTCCAGTCGCACCTGTCCGGTAGCCAGCGCCTGCTGGAGCACGTTGACAATCTCCGGTTGGAGCAGGTTGATCTCATCCACGTATACCACGCCGCCGTGTGCGCAGGCCAGCAGGCCGGCGGAGCCCACCGGACGCCCGGCGTGCAGCGTGCGGTCCATGCCGATGCCGCCCACCAGCCGGTCCAGAGTGACGCCGAGGGGCAGGGTGACGAAGGGCGCCTCCGGCGGCCAGAGGGCGCGGGCGGCGCGAGCCAGCGCGCTTTTTCCGGTACCCGGCGGGCCGGCCAGCAGTGCGCCCTTCAGGCCGGGTTCGATTGCCAGCAGGGTCAGGGCGAGTTGGGCGTCTTCGAGGCTCATGGTAACTTTAGAGATCAGGCGCAGTAGATCAACCGGCGAAAATCCCCGGCATAGCCGCTTCAACCTTCTCCCCGCTGTCCATCTCCTCCAGCGGGTCGCGGCGCAAGCGGTGCCGCAGGCTCATGGCCGCCACGGCCCGCACGTCGTCGGTGTTGGTCTGGCAGCGATCCTCCAGTGCGGTGTGAGCGCGGGCGGCGCGGGCACTGGTGATCTCGCCGCGATGGCCGTCCACGCCGAGATTCAGGCACAACTCGGCCACACGCAGCAGCAGGCGGCGGGGCAGGTCCACGGAGGGGAGTTGCTCGCGGGCGCGGGCAATCCGCTCGCGCAGGGCGGATTGGTGGGGTTCCCATTCGGCCAGAAAACGCTCCGGGTCAGCGCGAAAGGCCTCCGCGCGGGTGACAATCGTCACCCGCTGTTCCACATCGGTCAGGGTGGTAATCTGGGCGTGCAGGCCAAAACGGTCCAGCAGCTGCGGGCGCAGGTCGCCCTCCTCCGGGTTGCCGGAGCCGACCAGCACAAAACGAGCCGGGTGGCGCACGCTCAGCCCCTCGCGCTCGACCACGTTCACGCCGCTGGCGGCCACGTCCAGCAGCAGGTCCACCAGATGGGCTTCCAGCAGGTTGACCT
>CAYZNA010000093.1:0-6778 GCA_964478665.1 uncultured Anaerolineales bacterium | reverse complement strand
GCGGGCCAGCAGCCCCGGCTCAAACAGCTTCACCCCGCGCGTGAGGGCAGCCTCGATGTCCAGCGTGCCCGCCACGCGGTCTTCGGTCGCGCCGAGCGGCAAATCCACCATCGGGACCGGGCGGCTGGCCGGGGCTTGTTCCAGCGGGAAGAGCGGGATTTCGGTCCGCTGCCCCTGCACGTAGACCTCGGCGCGCGCGTCGTCGGCCGGGATAGGGGGCAGCAGGGCGGCCAGCGACCGGACGGCGGTGCTCTTGGCGGTTCCCCGGTGGCCCATAATCATCACCCCACCGATGCCGGGGTCCACGGCAACGAGCAGGAGGGCGCGCTTCATCTGCTCCTGCCCGACGATGGCGGTGAACGGAAATACCGCTGTGGCCTGGCCTATCACTGCACCGGTGCCTGACCCTTGATGCCCATTATCGCGTTAACCCAGTCTTCCACCCCCACGCCGGGCGATTGCACCGGCAGCCGGCGATAGAATTCGGCAACTCTAGCGCGCACCGGCCCGGCCTCCAGCGCGCCGCCGCGCAGGGCCTGTTCCAGCGCGCCCACGGCAAAGGCCGGGAGGAGGGTGAAGTCGCCGGAGAGGGTGAGGTCGTCAATGCGTCCCTCGCGCAGGCGGGCGGTAGCGCGAATCAGGCCGCCGGGGGCTTTGTGGGCGGCCTCCGCCAGGTAAACGTCAGTGTGGATTTTGACCACGTCGGTCTGGCGCAGGCCGCCTTTTTGATACAGCCATTCGTCGGAGGCCAGGCGCCCCTCAAGTTCGTCCACCATGGCCAGCTCTGCCGGAGTGGGGTCGCCGTACTCGGCCGGGCGGCCGAGCGTTTCGGCCACCTGCCGCACGTACTCGCGCTTGACGGTCTCGTAGTCCGGGGTGCCTCCCAGCTCGCGGGTCATGGTGGTCATGTACTCGTTGAGCGACTGGAAGATCTTGTCGCGCATCTTTTCGGAGGAGACTTTGAGCACGCGCGCCATCAGCTCGAAGTTGAAGTCGAACATCAGGCTGCCCACTACCACCTCGGCCTCGCCCATCTGGGCCGCGCCGGTCCCGCCAATCTTTTTGCCTTTCACGTGCACGTCGTTGACCGGGCGGTGGTTGGCCGGGATGCCGAAGGCCTGATAGGTGTCCACCAGCGGCTTGATGTACAGGGCAAAGCGCTCGTCCAGCGCCGCCGGCAGCCGTCCGCGCTGGAACACCCACTGGGTGAACACCTGCCCCTTATCGAGGTACACTGCCCCGCCGCCGACCTCGCGCCGGTAGACCGGCAGGCTGTGCTGGCGGCAGTAGGGCATGTCCACTTCTTTCTCCAACTCCTGATGGTAGCCGATGCACACGTAGGGCGCGGTGGGGCCGACGAGGATGATAGTGTCGGGCGTCTCCGCTGTCTGGGCGTAGGCGATGCCGTGGTATACGGCCTGCGAGCGCAGGGGGGAGATCAGGCCAACGTCGAGGATGCGGATAGGGTCCATGTCAAGTCTCCTCTAGCATTAAACTTCAAACTCCAAACTTCAAAGGTCGAGGGCAGATGATGCGGGGGCGGGCAGTAACGCCTTCCGTGCTACCCGGTCGCACTCCACCGCGCTCACACACTTCTGAAGCGCCGAGTCGCTGAGGGGGCTGATTGCGCTGATTCGGCGCCCCCAGCAATTCCAGCCACCCTCACCGCGGCGACTCGCGCGGCTCAGTCACCAATCGGATGCCATCCAGAATCTGGCGGACTCGCTTATTGGACAGCGTGCCGATGTATTCAGCCAACTGAGTTTTGTCCACTGTAAAAACCTGTGACACGACTACCACGCTCTGCTTTGGAAGGCCGGCCTCCCCCGTTTCCAGCAACACGTTGCCGGGCACGGCGGCGCGTTTGAGATTGGAAGTGAGACCACAAACAATGACTGTGCCAATACCACTGTGGTTGAACATGTTGTTCTGGATAACCACGCCGGGATGACTGTAACCGGGTTCGGAGCCAACAGGTTCGCCCAGGTCAATCCAGAACACATCGCCCTGATTGATTACCATTCGCCCTCCACGACGCGCCGATATTGGCGGCGAATCTGGCGCAGGCGCAGTCGCTCGGCTTCGTCGGGCGGGGCGTCCTCATAGGCTTTGTTGATCTGCTCGAACAACTGCCTTTCTTGATAATCACGGATGAAGTTTTCCAGAGCCAGCGCAAACAGGCGGCTGCGAGAGACCTTCATTTCGCGGGCGAGGGCTTCCATCTGCTCGAAGAGCGGTTGCTGGAGAGAGATTGCAGTCTTGACGTTTGCCATGGGGTTATACCTTTCTTTCTTGAAAGTATAACCACGCACCTTCATACTGTCAATGTGAATTCGCAAAACGGTATAACTCGTTTTGTTCCCTCACCCCATCAGCGCCTCCGCCACGAGAGTTTCGAACCGCTGAAACGTTGAAGGCGCTAATTTTGCTGAGCGCCGTGGCCATGCTTCTGAAAGTGGTTTGTGTTCCCACAACGCCGCGACTACATTCATCTGGTCGCGGCCTGGCGATTCCAGCCCGGCGGCTCTTTTGAAGTTCCTGTTTTGGAGTTTGAAGTTACTCCACTGTATCCACACACCGAAAGCATCTCACTTTCAGTTCGTCTATCTTGCGACGGTAGGCCGCCACCGCCGCCTCCCCCGTGAGCAGGTGGGCGCGGTCGGACTCCGGGCCGGCGGGGCGCGCCTTCACCAGCCAGCCCGCGCCGTAGGGGTCTTTGTTCAGCAGCAGAATGTCGCGGCGGAAGCCGGCTTCGTTGGTCTCGACGATCTCGCCGGCGAAGGGCATGGGGAATGGCCCGACCCACTTGGCCGACTCGATGGTGGCCGCGGCCCGGCCCTGCGCGACGACTCTGCCCGGCTTCTTGAAGGTGATGTTGACCAGTTTGCCGCCCCGGGTCTGGGCCACGTCGGTCATGCCCAGCACGGCCAGGTCGCCCTCGAAGCGCACCCACACATCGCGCTCGAGGTCGAAGTAGCATTCTTCCGGGATGTCGCAGCCGTAGTAGATGGCCATAACTTCGAACTTCAAACTCCAAACTTCAAACCGTAGCGCTTTGAAGTTTGAGTTTCCCTGGCACCGCCCGCCACTACAGTCTCCGGAGCGGGAGGACAGGTGTGAAGTTTGCAGTCCTTCCTCACTCACCGCAGTTGATGCCTTGCGACTCAAGGAAGGCCCGATAGGCGGCGAGGCCGGCCTCGCCAGTGACCAGGTCGCCGGATTCGGCCTCCCAGTTTTCGGGCTGCATCTTGACAAACCAGCCCTCGCCGTAGGGGTCAGTATTGAGCAGACCGGGCTTCGACTTGAGGGCCGGGTTGACCTCGGTGATGACGCCGCTGACCGGCGCAGCGACCGGCCCGACCCACTTGCCGCTTTCCACCGTGCCGGCGCTCTTGCCTTTCTTGACCGTATTTCCGGCCCCTTTGGGCGTGGCCGAGATGATGGACCTGGCCAGATGCTGGGCCACATCGGTAATGCCCACGGCCAGCGTGCCATCGGCTTCGCGGCGCGCCCAGACGTGTTTCTCCGGCCAGTACATCAGGTCATCCGGGAGGTTGCAGTTGTTGATGGTTGCCATGGGGGTGTTCCTGTGGGGGGAGATTGGAGATTGGACGCTTCGCGGGAGATTAGAGATTGGAGATTAGAGATTGGAGATCAGGGATTGGTAGGTGGGGAGTTGGGATCGGGCGACGGATTGGCCTGGGGCGAGTGCTTTTCGGCCAGATGGTACAACAGTTGGTCAAATGCAACCAGCCCGATCTCGGCCCGGAATTCCTGCAGGAAGCCGGCGTCAGTGTAACGCGGCTTCACCCGATGCTGGTATTTCAGTTCGCACAGCGGGCACTGAATCACGTAGCGCATTCTGCCGTCCTCGCCGGCCTCAGTGACCACCGCGTCAAGGTGCATCTCGCCCAGATGGCGGTGCAGCTTCATGCGCGGGCCGGTGAAGTCGCAGTACGGGCAGTTCATCGCACTTACCACTTACCACTTACCGGAAAGTGGCAAGTGGTGAGTGACCCTCATCCGGCCCCCGGCCCCGGCGCTGCTGTGAGTTGTCGCACAATTTCCCCGGCGATGCTTTCGATCAACCCCGCCAGCGCCGCCCCGGCTTCAGTGATCTGCACGTGATTGGTATCAATGTTCCGTCCTGCCAGCCCGACCTGCACCAGATCGTTGACCCGCTCGCTGAGGGTGAGGCGGTCGAGGCCGGTGGCTGCCTCAAGGTCGGCGACCGGAAGGCTGGTGTGGCGGGTCAGGTAAGCCAGTAATTGGTAAGTGGTGGGGTCGGCGGCGGTCCGCAGCGCCCGCAGCGTGATCTCGCTCGCGGCTGCCCCCAGCGCCTCGCTTTCCAGCCCGGAAAGCCATGCCCCACTGCCCGATTCCAGCCGGTCGAGGCGGTCCAGCAGCCGGGCCACGTGGCGCAGCCGCAGGGCGAGGGCGGAGGAGACGGCGGTGAGATCGGGGGGCATGCGGCGGTTCAACGATTCAACGATTCAGCGATTCAGCGATTCAGCGATTCAGCGATTCAACGATTCGGCGATTCGGCGATTCAGCGATTCGGCGATTCGGCGATTCAGCGATTCGGCGATTCGGCGATTCGGCGATTCGGCGATTCAGTGATTCAGTGATTCGACGATTCGGGGTTCTGGGTTGCCTCTGCTACGAGCTGAATGATGTCCACCACCTCGATTTTGCCCTCGTTGCCGGAGGTCTTGACCGCGTCGGTGTACATCACCACATCTTTGGGGCAGGCGACGACGAAGAGCAGCTTCCGGGGTCCGGCCCCGTCTGGGGAGGCCGCGCCCTCCAGCGCCCGCAGCGCCTCGCGGATGCGGTTCTCGGCCGGGCGCTCGCCGGGCGGTGTGCTGCCCATCCAGATCTGCCCGCCGCCGGCGCCGCAGCAGAAGGAGTTCTCTTTGTTGCGCGGCATCTCGCGGAAGTCCAGCCCCAGCAGTTGAATGATCTTGCGCGGGGCAGCGAAGCCGCCGTTGTAGCGGCCGAGGTAGCACGGGTCGTGATAGGTGGCGAGATAGTGGCCGAGCTTGCGCCCGAACTGGAGTTTGCCGGATTCGATCAGTTCCAGCAGCAGCCCGGTGTAGTGGTGCACCGGCCATTTGCCTCCGTATTGCGGATACTCGTTGCGCAGGGTGTTGAGCGAGTGCGGGTCGGTGGTGATGATGCGGCTGAACTCGGTCCCGCCCATCGCTTTCAGGTTGTCTTCCACCAGCATCTCGAACAGGCCCTCTTCGCCCACGCGGCGCACGTCGTTGCCGGTGTTCTTCTCGGCCTCGTACAGAATGCCAAAGTCCACCCCGGCCTGCTGGAAGACGCGCGCCACCTGCTGGGTGTTGGGGACTGCGCGCGGATCAAGCGAGGCAGTATCGCCCACAAACCACAGGTACTCGGCCGGTTCTTTGCGGATGTCCTTGACTTTGACTTCCAGCCCTTCCCTGGCCCACGCGGCTCGCTTGCGCGCCGGCTTGCCGAACGAGTTGCCGGTGCGGGCGATGGCCTCCAGGGTGGACTGGACTCCGGAATCCAGTTCCCCCGGCGTTTCCAGAATCATCCTGCGGCGGATGTCCACAATATCGGCCATCGGCTCGTTCCCCACCGGGCAGGCCTGCACACAGGCGTAGCAGGTGGTGCAGGCCCACACCGCTTCCGGCGAGATGACCGTGCCCAGCAGCGGGGCCGGCGTCAGGCTGCCGCCGGAAAGACCGGCGAGATGGCGGTTCATGTAGTAGCGTTTGTTGATTTCCAGCGCGGAGGGGCTGAGCGGCCGCCCGGTGACTGCCGCCGGGCACACGTCTTGACAGCGGTTGCACATGATACAGGCGTAGCCGTCCAGCAGCCGGGGCCAGGCGAGGTCGGTCAGGATGGCGGCTCCGGCGGTGGGGGCGGGGACAAGGGCGGGCAGGGCGGCCGGGTCCAGTTGCCCGCGCGGATTCTGCTTGGCCAGAATCAGGTTGAGCGGCGCGACCATCAAATGGACATGCTTGCTGATAACGAAGTAGGGCAGGAAGAGCACGATGAGGCCGATTGCCAGCCACCACGTGGCGTGAATGGCGGTGGTGAGGGCCGCGGGAGACATTCCCCGGAAGGCTTGCGACAGCAGGCTGGCGAACGGCTGCATGGGGTTGGTCACGCCCATCAGCGCCAGCCGCAGCGCCTGCCCGGTGAAGCGCGAGCCGACGTGGAACAGGATGAAGCCGCCCACGACGAGCGAGTCGCGCTTCACCCCACCCGCCGCCACGCCGGGCTGGAGCAGGACGTTCGGGCCGAAGTTCAGCCGCTTGTCCTGCGCCAGAAACCGCCTCACCAGAAAGACCACCATCCCCACCAGCACGCCGATACTCAGCAGGTCGGCGGCCAGATTCAGCAGCCCCATCACCCTGCCGGCAACCTCGGCGGTGGAGTAGCCGGGGACAAAGCCTTCCAGCACGTCGTTGAAGTTGACGAGGAAATAGTACGAGAAACCGAAGAAAATGAAGGCGTGGAAGGTGCTGAGGATGGGCCGCGCCCTGAAAATGGGCAGTTGCAGCCCGATTTCCAGCAGCGTTTTGACGGCCTTTGGCAGTAACCCTTTCAGCGGCGGCGCGGGCCGTCCCCGCCGCACCACCCGGTACATGCGATAGAAGCCGGCCGCGGTCAAGCCGCCGAAGGTGAGGGCCATGAGGAGAAAGACGATCTTTTCGGGGGTGGTGAGCACTGGTCCAACTCCGTCTGGTGATTCTTTGTGCTATACTTTTCGCCGGGAGGCAGATATGGATACGCCGAC
>CAYZNA010000092.1:8492-10451 GCA_964478665.1 uncultured Anaerolineales bacterium | reverse complement strand
CTCCGCCGTTGTGCTATACTCTCAAGCCGTGAGAACTTCGGGCGCCAGTTCGCTTTTTCAGTGGCTGTCGGTGGCCGCCACCCTCGCGGCAGTGCTGCTGCTCGCCTTCGAAATGGTGGCCTACAGCCGCGCAAGGGCAAAGATGCCGCCCGGCCTGCAGGTGGCCGGGGTGCCGGTGGGCGGACTCAGCCGCGAGCAAGCCCTGGCGCAGGTGATCAACTTCTATTCCAGCCCGCTGGAACTGCTGTACGGGCAGAGTGTGATCCTGCTCAAACCGGCGGAGGTGGGCTTTCAACTGGATACCGAGGCCATGTTGGCCGCCGCCGACCAGTACCGCACCGATGATCCCTTCTGGACCGGCTTCTGGGACTATATCTGGCGCACCCCCGGCCGGGTGGAGGTTATCCCGCTGCGCTTCACCTACTCCGAACCGGAAGTGCGCCGGTTTCTGACCGATGTGGCTGCCCGCTACGATCAGCCCGCCAGCGCCGCCCGGCCCATCCCCGGCACTCTCGGCTTTGAGGCCGGCGCGCCCGGCCAGTCGCTGGACGTGGATACCTCGACCCAGGTTGTAGGCGCCGTGTTGCAGCAGCCTGCCAACCGGCGCGCTGCGCTGGCGCTCACGCAGGGCCGGACAGCCCGCCCCACCTTCGAATCCCTGAGCGCGCTGGTCAAGCAGCACGTGGCCGATCAGGGCTTCGCCGGGTTGGTGGACGTGGTGGTCGTGGACCTGCGCAGCGGCGCCGAACTACACCTCATCCTGCGAGGCGGTAACACTATCCCCGGCGAGCCGGACGTAGCTTTCGCCGCCATGGACTTGATGAAAATCCCGCTCATGGTCGAGACCTACCGCCAGTGGGACCGCCCCCCTACCCCGGAAGTCGCCCGACTGCTTACCGAAACCATCGCGCTCTCCGGCAACGATCGCGCCAATGCCCTGCTGGCCGGGCTGGGCAACGGCGATGGCCAGGCCGGCGCGCAGAACGTTAGCGCCGCCCTGCACGCGCTGGGGCTGGTCAACTCCTTTATGGCCGGACCCTACGGCCAGTCCACTGCCCCGGCCCCCATCACCACCCCGGCCAACCAGCGCGAAGACGTAAACACCGCCCCGGACGTGCTCATGCAAACCACGCCCACCGATCTGGCCTTCTTGCTCACCGCCATCTACCAGTGCGCCGCGCGCGGCAATGGGACCTTCGCCCTGCTCTTCGCGGCCAGGATCACCCGCGCCGAGTGCCAGCAAATGCTGGAGGCGCTCTCGCAAAACCGCGTGGGCGTGCTGATCGAGGCCGGCGTGCCGGAGGGCGTGCGCGTGGCCCACAAACAGGGCTGGATCGGGGACACCAACGGCGACGCCGCTATCGTTTTCACGCCCGGCGGCGATTATGTGCTCAGCGGTTTCCTGTGGCAACCGGACTACCTGCCGTGGGAGACCTCCTCACCACTCATCGCCGACCTGAGCCGGGCGGTGTACAACTACTTCAACGCCCCACCCCGGTGAACATGCCAAAACGACCCCGGCACAAAAACACCATCGGTTTCGATCTTCCCCGCTCCTGGCCCTCGAGCGAGATGCGCGGCCCGCGCCGGCCCTCCCCTGCCCTCGACCCGGGCGGGCTGCTGCCCTGGCGCCGCGCCGCGCAGTGGCTCTCTGTGGCGCTGCTGGCGGCTGCGCTTGCTATCCTTGGCTGGCAACTGGTGATCTATGCCGCCGCGCCCGGCACGCTGCCCCCGCAGGCGCTCTTCGGCGGGCTGCCGGCCGGCGGGCTGACCCCCGCCCAGGCCGCCGAGCAGTTGCGGGCCAGGTACGCCACGCCGGTCCAACTGGTCTACGGCGGGCAATCGCTGCAACTCGACCCGGCGCAGGTCGGCTTCCGGCTGCAAACCGAGAGCATGCTGGCAGAGCTGGCGGGCCAGCAGCGCGCCACGCGGCTCAAGGAGATTGAGGCGGCGGTGAGG
>CAYZNA010000092.1:5190-8482 GCA_964478665.1 uncultured Anaerolineales bacterium | reverse complement strand
TTCTGTGGCGAAGGCCGGCGGTGCAGGTCGTCCGGCCGGTGCCGCTGCAGGCGGAAACCTCGCAGGGGGCGCTGCGCGACTTTCTGCTGGAGGTGGCCGCCCGCTACGACTCCCCACCCCGGCCTCCCCGCCCCGGCCTGCGCGACCTGACCATCCACCCCGGCGAGCCGGGCCGCGTGCTGGACGTGGAGGCCTCCCTGCCGCGGGTGGAGGCCGCGCTGCTGGACCCCGAGGGGCGAAGCGCCACCCTGGCGATCGAGGAAACCCCGGCCCCGCCGGCAACCCTCGATACCCTGGCCGGCGTGATCCAGCAGTACACCCTCATCCGGCCCTTCAGGGGCTTTCTGGGGCTGACAGTGGTGGACCTGCAGACTGGCGAGGAGCTGCACCTCAATCTGGTGGATGGCGAGCGCATCCGCACCCGGCCGGATGTGGCGGTGGCCGCCACCAGCGCGGTGAAGGCGCTGATTATGCTGGAGTTCTACCGCGAGCGCCCGGACGGGCTGTATCCGTGGGAGGCCACCGAGATGAAGAACATCGTGGAGGCCTCCAGCAACACTTCCGCCGATAACTTGATGTCCTGGATCGGTGACGGCTGCTGGGAGTGCGCCTTCCGCACCATCACCCAGACCGGGCGGACCATCGGGATGGAAAACACCTTCGTGGCGGGCATCTACTACGCTGCCGGCGTGTACGAATTTCAGCTCGCGCCGCCCGGCATCGCCACCCCCGCCAACCAGGCGACCGATTTCACCACCCACCCGGACCCTTACTTTCAGACCACCACCGCTGACCTGGCGAAACTGTACACCGCCCTGTACCGTTGCAGTAAAGAGAACGGGGGTCTGCTCACGCTGTTTCCGGGTGAGGTCTCAAAGCGGTCTTGCGAGGAGTTGATCGGCTGGCTGGAGCAAGTGGTGGACCCGCTCATCATCAAGAAGGGCGTGCCGGATGGCACGCCGGTGGCCCACAAGCACGGCTTCACCACTTTTGTGGAGGGCGCTACCGGCCCGGACACTGTGGGCGACGCCGGCATCGTGTACACCCCCGGCGGGGATTTCGTGGTCTCGGCCTTCACCTATCGCGCGCAGGACCCCTCGTGGGACGAGTTCACCTCGGTGATCGGCGACGTGGCCCGCGCGGCGTACAACTACTTCAACCCCCCGGCGCCCATCCGCTGAGCGCGGTCGAACTGGCGCTTGATGACCACCAGGGTCTGGTCGTCGAAGGCCTCCATGCCCTCGGCGTGGGCCTCCACCGCGGAGGCAACGGCCTGCATGATCTCGGCGGCGCTGGCGGCGCGGCGCTCGCTTGCCACCTGCATCAGCCGCGCCACGCCAAACTCCTCCTCGGCGGTGTTGATGGCCTCGGTGATGCCGTCGGTGTACAGCAGCAGCACATCCCCTGGCTCGAAGAGCAGCTCGTGGTTGGCGTACTCCACCCCCGGCATCAGCCCCAGCGCCGGGCCGCGGCCGGGCAGCAACGCCCCCTCGCCCCCGGCGCGAACCAGCACTGGCGGGTTGTGGCCGCCCACGGCGTAGGTCGCCCGCCCGGAGTGCGGCTCCAGCACCAGATAGTACACGGTGACAAACAGGTCGGAGCGGGTGTCGGCCAGGATCAGGTTGTTGACCTGGCGCAGCGTCTCGCCGGGATCGTCGCCCGGCGCGGCGGCGGCCCGCAGCAGCGTGCGAGAGAGGGCCATGAACAGCGCGGCCGGAACGCCCTTGTCGGCCACGTCAGCGATCACCACGCCCCAGCGCTGGCCCTCCTCCGCGTCCAGCGTGAGCGGGATGAAGTCGTAAAAGTCGCCGCCCACGCGCCGGGCCACCTGCCAATGAGAGCACACCTCCCAGCCGGGGAAAATCGGGCAGGCGTCCGGCAAGAAGCTGGCCTGAATGCCGCGCGCCACCTCGACCTCGCGCTCCAGACGCTGCTGGGCTACCACTTCGTCCGCCAGGCGGGCGCGCTCGATGGCCAGCGCCAATTGGTGGGCAAAGCCGTTTAGCAGGTCCATGCGGCGCCCGGCCGGGCCGGGGCCGCTGATCACCAGCGCCCCCAGAAACTCGCCGCCGGCGCGCAAGGGCAGGGCCAGGCAGGGGGCGTCGCCCAACACCGCGGCCAGATTCCCGACCGGCACCACCAGCTTCGCCCCGGAGGCCGGCTCCTCCGGGGTCAGGTCGAAGGCCTCCGGGTGCAGCGGGGTTTCGATGAAGCGCGCGGAACGAACTGGGTCCAGCCCGTACTGGGTGGCGGGCGCCATGCGCAAGCCCTCCCCATCCGGCTCCAGCTCCGCCCGGTAGATGGCTGCCCAGCGCACGCCGGCCAGCATGGGCACCAGCCGGGCGATGGTCTCCAGCCCCTCGCTCAGTTCAGTCTGCACCGCCACCGCCTCGGCCACCTGCAGCAGGGCCATGCTGACCCAGGCCTCTTCCTGCCACGATTCGCGCAGGCGGGCGCGCTCGATGGCGAGGGCCGCCTGCCCGGCAATGCCGCCCATCAGCCGCACGCGATGCTCGATCAAGGCGGCTTCGCCTGCAGATTGGCCGACCAGCATCACCCCGGCCACCTGCCCGCGCACCTGCCCCCGAGTGTTGTTATCGGGGGACTGCCCCCGAGTGCCGCCATCGGGGGCGAGCAGCGGCAGCAGGATAAGCACGCCGGACTCCTCGCCTTGCGCTGGCCCCTGAGCGGTATCGTCGGGGGCCTGCCCCCGAGTGGTGCCGTCGGGGGCCTGCCCCCGAGTGGTGCCGTCGGGGGCCTGCCCCCGAGTGGTGGTATCGGGGGCAAGCCCCCGAGTGGTGGTATCGGGGGCAAGCCCCAACCCGCGCAGAATCGCTTCCGGCAGCGGGCTGCCCGGCTCGACCACGACCGGCGCGCGCGTTTCCAGCAATTCCGCCAGCGCAGGCCACTCTTCGGGGAACAAGGACAGCCCGCCCGCCAGCGCCTCGCCCGCGGCGTTGTAGGCGGCGGTCAATTGGAAGTCGTCGCCTTGCCTGAGCAAGATGCCGCAGCGATCCACGCCCACCAGCATGGCGGTGAGCCGGGCGGCAATGGTGAGTACGTCTTCGAGGTTCTCGGCGCGGGCGCTGGCCTCGGCCACCTGCAGCAGGGCGGTGCTGACCCAGGCCTCTTCGCGCTGGGCGGTGTACAGCCGGGCGTTTTCGATGGCGACGTTGGCCTGCGAGGCGAAGGCGGCGATCAACCCCAGCTCTTCGCCCCCCATCTCCGCCAGCCCCCCCGGCCCGACCGGCGGAGCCGGGGCGGGCTGGCGATCCACTACCAGATAGCCCAT
>CAYZNA010000092.1:0-5180 GCA_964478665.1 uncultured Anaerolineales bacterium | reverse complement strand
CCCATCCGCTCGCGGCCGGCGACCAGCGGCACGCCCACGCGAATGTGGGCCGCGTGCGGCCCGAGCAGTTGGTGGGATTCCCCGGCAACGTCGAGGGCCTCGAAGTTCACCACTGGCGCCCCCGCAGCCGAATCCGCCGGGACGCCGGCCACCGCTTCCGCCGCCGGCTCGGCCGCGGGCAGGGCAGGTTCGTCCAGTTCAATGCGCCGCCCCACGGCCCCGGTCAGGGTTTCGGGGCCGGCGGCGGCGCGCAGGGCGTACCGGCCGGGTTCTTCCATCAGCAGCACGGAGGCGGCGTCGAAGGGCACCAGGCGGGCCAGGCCGGCCAGAATGCGCTGAAGCACGTCGTCCAATTCGAGGGTGGTGGCAAGCGCGGTGGAGACTTCGCGCATGGTCTCGGCCAGCACCCGGCGGCGGCGCTCGGCGGCAAACAACCGCGCGTTGCGCACAGCCACCGCCAGGTTGCCGGCCAGGGTTTGCAGCACTTGCTGGTCATCCGGGCCGAAGGCGCCGGCTTGCGAGGACTGCGCGTCCAACACGCCCAGCACGCGCCCGGCCATGATGAGTGGCGCCGCCAGTTCGGAGCGGGCGTCTTCCCTGTCTCCCCTTGCGTGAGGGTCGGGGGCGCGGGCCGGCTCGGGTAGCGCGCGCTGCACCGGCCGGGCGGTGCGTGCGGCGGTGGCGAGCGCGCCGGGATCATCGAGGGGGATGCTGTGGCCTTCCACGCGCCAGCGGGCGGCGGCGCCTCCGACCCCGGCGCGGAAGACCAGCGCGTCACTCTCCAGCAGGAACACGCTGGCTTGCTCGTAGCCCAGATGGTCTTCCACCAGGTCCACGACCTCGTCCAGCAGGTCATCCAGCACGAGGATGGAGGCCACTGCGCCGGCGCTCTCCGCGATGGCTGCCAGGTGATCGGCGCGGCGCCGAGTGGCCTCGTAGTTGTTGGCCTCCAGAATGGCGATGGCCAGTTGGGCGGCCAACGACTCCATCAGTCGCACGGTTTCGGGCACAAACAGCCCCGGCTGAGCGCCTTGCACGTCCAGCACGCCCAGCACGTCGTCTTCAATCAGCAGTGGGACGGCCATTTCCGAGCGGGCGGCGGCGAACTCGGGGTGGGGCAGATAGTGGGGGTCGTCACCCACTTGCTGGGCCACCGTCGAAGCGCGGGTGGCTGCGGCGCGCCCCACCAGTCCCTCTCCCACGCTGAGCACAAGCGCGGTGGCCAGAAAGCTGGGGCTGGTGGAGGCGCGCAGCACCAGGCGCTCGCCGTTGCGCTCAAACAGGTTGACAGCGTAGTAGCCGAAGGTGGCGGCAATGCGGTTGACCACATCGCGGAACAGGTCGGGCAGGGGCTGGATGGCAGAGATTTCGCGCGAGACTGCGGAAATCAGTTCCAGTTCGCGGGCGCGGGCGCGGGTTTGCTGGAACAGCCGGGCGTTGGCCAGCGCGGCGGCCACCTGATTGGCAAGAATGGAGAGCAGCCGCAGGTGGTCAAGCGAGAAGGCCGCCGGCGCTCGACTCTGAATCGCCATGACCCCCAGGCAATTCTCGCCGGCCACCAGCGGGACGAAGACCGCCGAGCGGGGCGGGTCGGCCGAGGTATAGCGCGGCCGGGCGGGGAGTGCCTCCATCTCGGCCTCGAAGTCGCGCACCAGCAGCGGCTGCCGGCCCCGCCGCACCCAGCCCACAATGCCATCGTCGTCGCCGGGCGACAGGTCAAAGCGCACGTTGGGGACGCGCTGCCCGTCGCGTACCCAGATCAACGTGCGATAGCAGTCGGCCTCGAACAGCCCCACCTGAAAGAAGCGTGTGTCCACGATCTGGCCCGCCTGGCGATAGATCAGCTCGGCCAGTTGCGCCTCGTCCAGTTCGGCGCTGACGATGGCGCGCCCGACTTCCGATAGCAGGGTCAGTTCCGCAACCCGGGCCACCAGCGCGGCCCGCGAGCGACGGCGGCGGAGCAGCACCCAGCCCGCCAGCCCGAGGGCGACGAGCAGGATGGCGAGGGAGAGGAGGGGAGGCATGGGGGGGATTGGGGATTGGGGATTGGGGATTGCGGATTGGGGATTGGGGATTGCGGATTGGGGATTGGGGATTGCGGAATGGTGACGGTCACGATTTCGGCTCCCGTTTGACCAGAATCAACCGGTTGGGGGCGGTGTGGTCCGGGGTCCCGCCGGGGCCGGGCTGAAAGTGGACTTCGTCCATCATCTGGCGGATGAGGTGTATGCCCAGGCCGCCCACGGCCAGCTGCTCGATGGGGGCGGCGAGGTCGGGCGGTGGGATAGCGGTGGGGTCGAAGGAGGGGGCCTGGTCTTCGAGAGTGATGGTCAGCCGGCCAGGCTCGGGCCGGCAGGTGATCTCGATCCGGCCGTGCTCCTCCCCGCCGTAGCCGTGCAGGATGATGTTGGTGCAGGCCTCGTCAACCGCGACCTGACAGTGGTAGAGCGCCGAATCGCCCAGACCGGCCGCGCGGGCTGCCCGGGCGATAAAATCGGTGACCTCCTCGAGGCGATCGTAGCGCGCGGGGACGCTGAGGTGCAGTTCGGCCATGGGGCGCCGATTTCAGACCCTGAGGGTCTCGAAGACCCTCAGGGTCTTGTTAGAAACTGGCGACGGCTTCTTCACGGCTGGTGGAGATGGAAAAGATGCTGGTCAGCCCGGCCAGGCGCAGCACTTCTTCCACGCGCGGGGAAGGGGAAGCCAGGCGCAGATCGCCGCCGGCGCGTTTGGCGGCCTTGAGAGTGGTTACAATGGCCCGCAAGCCGGCGGAGGACATATAGTCCACGTCTTTGAGATCGAGCACGATGTTGGCTTTGTCGCCCTCCACCATTTGCTTGAGGGCGGACTCAAGGTCCGGCGCGGTGGCCGAATCCACCCGCCCGGCAACCTTCATGACGGATACGCGTTTGTAGTCTTGCACAGAGATTTCCATCGAGTTCCTGTCCTCCATCGGCGCCCGGCGCGAGTTACTGCGTGACGGCGGGATTATACCCCAGCGGGTGGGAATGGCAAATCAGCCCGGTACAACGCAAAACTGCCGATCGTAGGGCAAGATTGAATCTTGCCGCCGGTCGCAGGGCAAGATTCAATCTTGCCCCACAAGCAGCCCCGGCGCTTTTGCGGTATACCCGGCGGTTCCCGCGGACCGCGCCAGCCGCGTGGTGGCCAGGCACAGGCCGACCATAATCCAGAAGATGGCACTGGCCGGTTGAAACTCAATGTTGAAGAAGTAATGATCCAGCACCCCCACCGCCAGCGCAGCGGCCAGCCCGGCATGGGCGCCCAGCCACAGCGGGGCCAGCTCGGGGTCGGCGAGCGCCCGGCGGCGATGCTGAAAGGCCCACAGGTACAGCCCGGCTGCCACGCCCAGAAAGGCCAGCAGGCCCGGCAAGCCCATCGCCTCCGCCACCAGCAGGTAGGCGCTGGACACCCCCAGATAGATATCAATGTCGGGCGCGCCGGCGAAGCCCACCCCGAACGGGTAGCGCGAGATCAGGATGAAGGCATCCTTGTACTCGCCGAGCCGCATCTGCGTGGCCAGGTCTTGCACCCGCACGCCTTCCAATAGATGGGCCACGTAGACCTGAGTCCACGGCAGCAGGGCCAGGGCCAGGCCAACCAACGCCAGCAGGGGCAGCGCCCGCCGGTATTTGACCAGCCCGACGCCGGCCAGCGCGACGGCCAGCGCGGCCATTGCCCCACGGGAATAGGTCAACACCAGACAGCCGAGCACCACGGCAAAGGCCACCCAGGCCAGCCCCCGATTGCCGCAGGTATCGGGGGCGTAGGGCTGGCATCCCCATGCCAGCCTGCCATCGGGGGGCGGCCGGCGGCTGCCCGGCAGCGTGCGCTCCGCCAACAACTGCGGGGCCAGCAGACCGCCCACAATCGCCAGCAGCCCGCCCAGCACGTTGGGGTCCACCGAGGTGCTGATCGCCCGCCGGGCGAGGTCGGGGTTGTCCTCAATGTAGCGCAGCACGTTGCCCGAGGGGTAATTGAACACCGCCAGCGACGAGAGCAGCCGCTCGGCGAGGTTTTGCGGCAGCCCGTACAGGATCAGGCCCAGCACGGCCGCGCCGGCCCCGGCCAGCACGATCACCCGCACCAGCCGGGCGAGCGCCTGCGTACTGTCAAAGGTATCCACCACCACGAGGGTCATGCCGATGCTGAGCAGCAGTTCGCCGAAGTGCCGAATCAGGGTGGGGGTGAGCGGGCCGTTTTTCAGGCCGGCCACAAAGCTGAAAACGGCCAGCAGGGCAAAGGCCGCTATCGGGCCGTGCAGCGGGGTGGTGTTCAGCCGGCGCCGGCGGCCGGTCATCCACTGCATCAGGTAGGTCAGCATCACCCCGCCGAGGGCCAGGTCGAGAAAGGTGGGCGTAACCACGATCTTGACCGGCAGCGCGCCCCACGGCAGCAGGCAAATCACGGCCACGGCGCCCCACATGCCCACCTCGATGCTGCTCAGCGCCCACAGGGCCAGCGCCAGCGCAGCCAGCACGGCGACGGTGATCAGCGCGCCGGTGAAGCCCAACAGCGCGCCCACGGCCACCGCCAGCAGTGCCAGCAGCGCGCCGGCGCTGGCGGCTGCCATAAGCCGGCGGTTGGAAGTCAGGCGGGGGAGAAGGGTTGCGCGCATCGGGTCCATTGTAACTGGATCTCGTAGGAATTTCCTCTTGTTCGTAGTTGGGCACGAAGCCTGCGGAGTGCCCCGCGTCACTCCGCTGCACTGCGTGACGAACTACCAACGCTAACTTGAGAGGCGCGAGTCTGCCACCGCAGGGGGCCGGCCCGGCGAAGGCCGTTCCGGCCCCCTGCGGGAGCGGCGCAGGGAACCGGCGGGAGCGGCGGCGCCGGGCGCGCTCACGGTTCCGGCGGCGCAACCACAACCAGCGGCAACCGCACCACGCCATCGGGCAGGTCGCCCTCCGGGCCGCGAGCGGCGGCGCGCGCCCCATCCGCGAGCCGGTACAGCCCGACCGAGACGGCGTACCTGCCCGGCGGCAGATCGTCGGGCAGGCGGTGGGGATCGGCCATGCGGTCGCCCGCAGCCCAGACGGTGGTGGGATAGAAGCCACCGAAGGGCGGGCCGTCGGCGGCGAGCGGCGCCTGTCGGGGCGACCCGGCCTGTCGGGGCGACCCGGCCTGTCGGGGCGACCCGGCCTGTCGGGGCGACCCGG
>CAYZNA010000091.1:7232-10487 GCA_964478665.1 uncultured Anaerolineales bacterium | reverse complement strand
ACTACTGACATTTATCAGAGAATGTTCTCGTAACCCTCCACGATGGTCGAGCCGGCGCTGTAGTACGCCCGCACCGGTTCGTGGTTCATCAGGTAGGCCTTGATCCAGGCGTCCCACCCGATCCGGCGCTGCTTCTTCATGGTGTCCAGCGGCGTGCCTTCCTCGATCATCGGGGGCTGCGCCACGCCGAGCTGGATGGCGTCCGAGGCGGCCAGGGCGATGGCCGCGTGCACGTGCCGCGCCTTCGTCAGGTAGCCGAAGCTGCCATCCGCCAGCACGGTCTCGAAGCTGCGCTTGAACACCGGCTTCGAGAACGACACGCGCTTCTGAGCTGCGTCCACCTCCATCACGGTGCGCACTTCCGCTCCGCCCTCGGTGTAGTCCACCCCGTCCGTCACGCCGTAGCCAGCGCCACGAGTGCGGTGCAGCGTGACCACGTCGCCCGGCGCCAGGTCAGTGATCGCGCCGGCATCCCACACCCCGGTGTCAAGCTGGATGTAGTCCTTCGCCCCGGACTGCTGCGGGTCCCAACCGTCCGCGCCCGCCTTCGCCCCGTCCTGCACGTTCACCACCTCGGCCACCTTCGCCTGCGCGGTGATCGAGCCGCAGTTCCACAGCACGTTCTGGCTGGTCGGAATGAAGGCCGCGCCCTTGTACACCCCGGTGATCCCGTATTGCAGCAGGGCGGTGCGCCCTTCCTCCGAGAACGAGTTGATCGATTTCCAGTCCGCCCCGGCCCGCTCCGAGATGGCGAACGCCTGGCCGGGACTGACCAGCACGGCCAGCCGGATCGGCCCGCCCTCCGGGTCCACCAGTTCGTCGTACTGCATGCCAAGCTGGAGCTTCGGCACTACGGCCAGATCAAACACGTCGGTGTCCACCAGGTCGCTGAAGTCGTATGTGCCCGGCAGCCAGCGTCCATGCCCCACCACCGTCTTGAACTTCGTGGTCAGGGCCGCGTTGCGGTACAGCGTGTCCAGGTACAGGGTCATCAGGTAGCCCAGCCCCTGCCGCGACATGTCCTCCACCGTGGTCCCCAGGTAGTTGAACAGGTCGTCGTCTTTGTACCAGTGCACCTCGTCCGAGTGGTATTCCAGGTCGATAGTCTTGCGCGCGAACCCGCCCACGCTCGAAGATGCCCGGAACAACTGCCGTGGCGACTTGGGCGAGAAGTCCGGCTCGCTCAGGATCTGCCGCGTCAGGGTGATCTGGCGCGTGCGCATGCCACTGAAGTCGCCCTGCACGGTCACGAAGCGCCCGTACTTGGTGAACTTCTTGTACGCCGCCACCAGCGACGGCACGTACACCGGGTAACGCTCCAGCATGGAGACCGTCCCCCACGGGTTATCTGCAAAATACACTTCCACAGCGTCAGCCATGGTTCATCCCTCCTCTCAGGTTCTGGCGGCCTTCTGAAGTTCTCTGAGTTCTAATGTCAGAAGACCGACCCTTGCGGTGTCGCCGCGCATCGCAACCTGTGCCATCTCGCGGCGGATCGTTGCTTCATCGCGCGCCGGTGCGGCCGGCGGCAACGGCGGTGTCGTTCCCGCCTGGTGCGCTGCGGTCATGGATTTCGTCCATGCGTCGAAGCGACCGAGCGAAGCGGCAATCTCGTCGTCGGTCGTGCCATCCGGCCTGATCACCCGCGCCGCAACCCCGGTCAGCAGGTGCGGGTAGCGCGTGGCGGCCAGTTCAAAGACGCGCGCCTCGCGAGTGCGCGCATCGAGTTCGGCCTGCAGATCGTTCGACTTGCTCAGGATAGCGTCATAGGTGGTCTGCAGGGTGTCGCGGCTGGTGGCCAGTTCACCGAACTTCGCCTCCCAATCGTGCGCCAGGTTGCGCATCTCCAGTAGTTCCTCGTTGCGCCTGCGCAGGTCGGCCTGCAGGGCGTTGTACGAGGTTTGCAAGCCCTTGAAACGCCTTTCGTACGGATCTTCACCGGGCTCCGGTTGAGCCGGCGACGCCGGTGCGGGAGCGAGAGCCGGCGCGGCGGCCGGTGCAGGCGACAGGTCGCCCGCGGGCGGCGCGATGGCCGGGGTCCCCTCCGCAGGGGCGGTTCCGGGATCAGCGGGGGTGTTGGTTGAAGACATAATGGTTACTCTCCCTCAATGCAGAACTCGTATCGGATCGTCACTTGATTTCGCCGGCGGGGTAGCGGTCGCTCTCGACCCACTCCACGTCCACCAGCAGGCTGCCGGTCGTGGCATTCGCCACACCGATGGTCAGGATCAGATCGCCGCCAGCCGCCAGGTACTTTCCGGCAGCCAGCGCCTCGCCCCCGGTCAGACTGTTCGCGACCGCGCCGGCAGTCTGCGGGGCAATGTCCAGGCTGGACAGAAACAGGTCCGTCCCGTCGCCCAGGGTGAGCGTGACGAGAGCGTCAAAGGCTTCCTTCACGACGCTGCGCACCGCGGTCACCAGGCTCTCCTTCGGGAAGCCGGTCAGGGTGTATGCCCCCTGAACCGCGCCGGCGGCCGGTACTGCGAACGTGGTCACCCGGCGATGGCCCACGTGGGTCTTTCCGGCGAAGGGGTCGCGCCCCACTGCCTCGAAGACAGGGTCAATGGTCAAAAGTGGTTGATTGCGTGACATGGTTACAGGCCTCCTCTACCTACGTTCCGGGCCGGATTGGTTGCCCGGCCACCGGGTCTTTTGCTCGGGCCGACAGTCCGGCCTCCGCCCGCTGCTTCTCTCGTATTCTGGCAATCTCGTCTTCGATCTGGCTTTCGGGTATGTCGCCGTACATCGCCAGCGCGGTCTCGTCGCTCACATGCCCGGCCGCCTCGCGCTGCACCAGCTGCTGCGTCAGTGCCACCCTCGATTTTGGGAAAATAGGCGACCAGTCCGCCCGCATCCACAATCCCAGATGGCTACGATTGATCCCGGCCTGCTCCTTCGCCGCCAGCATGCGCAGGGCGATCTCGGCCCCCATGGATAGACCCGTGCTCCACAATATCCGCTCGGCGGTGACATGGCTCTCCATCGGCCAGACCAGGCCGTACAGCGTGTCGCTCGACCGCTGCGTCCCGGCCAGTTCCCCGTAGCCCGCGTCCGGCGTGAACATCGCCACCCGCAACAGGTTCATCAGGCTGTCCAGGAAGTTCAGGTAGCCCTCCGGGATGCCGGGCGGGTCCAGCGAGTTCAGCGCCGGGTCGCTACTGCCGGGCGTCCCGCTCCCCAGATCCATGTAGGTTTCGCCGCTCGCCAGTTGCTTTGTGGCAATCGCGCTGCGCAGGTTCACCCCCCAGACCTTGC
>CAYZNA010000091.1:3810-7150 GCA_964478665.1 uncultured Anaerolineales bacterium | reverse complement strand
GTCCTCGTTCTTCCGCAGGGCGCCGGTGGAGCGCAGGCGTATGGAGTATTCGCGCTCCGTCCACTCCTCCAGATACTCGGCGCTCTCGCCTTCCAGCTTCTCGATGCCCGGCACGTGGCTGTAGTACAGCTTCGCGTCGCTCACGCTGATCACGTAGCCTACCTTCGCGGAGAGCAGCCGCCACCACTGGCTGCCCGGGCGCGGCGTGGCCCAGAAATAGTCCGGCAGGATGTTCTCCACCCGGATCGGCACGCTCAGGAAGCTGTCCTGCGCGTCGTACGAAACCTTGAAGACCGTCCCCCCGAGCACCTGCGAGACGATCCCGGCCTCCAGTTGCTGCGTGCGCAGGAAGTTCTCGTAGGCGATGGCGGCGATCACCTCGCTGGCCCGGTCCGCGATCCCGCGCTGGTGGTCGTTCTGCTGGCGCGGTTCGGCCACGATCCTCATCAGCGGCTCGGAGTTCATCTTGACCTCGCCCCACAGGGCGTGGGCGTGCATCAGGCAGGCCGGCATGATCGGGTTGATCTGGAGCGGGAAGCGCAACGGCGGGTCGCCCGGCTGGTTCTTTGCCGGGCGCTGGCGGTTGATGCGCTCATCCCAGTACGAGCCGTCGTACAGCGACCAGTACAGGCGGTAGCGGTTGCGCAGGCTGGCCCACTGCGGTGGGTCGGCCAGCAATCCACCCCCGAGACCCATTCCCCCCTGGATCTCGCTGGCAAGCGCGCGCCGGTAGCCGGTGTTGATCAGGACTGCCATTGGCTATCTGTGCCGCTCCACGGGTGGGCGCGAGTGGCGGTCGCCGGTATCTGCGGACGCCGGCGAGGCGGCCTGCAAACGCCGGGCATACCGGTCCAGCCGGCCGGCGAGGGCCAGCAGGGCGCGCGCGGTGAGGCGGGCGCACCACTGGCGGAATCGGTGTGCGAGAGAAGTGACTGCGTGCATCTGTCCTCCGGCGTAAACGAAAAAGAGCAGGCGCTGGCCGTGTGGTCTGTGTCTGCTCTGAAGTGTGCGTGATGAATGGTTTGTGTTGTGGCAGTAAGTATATATCTACCGGAGGGAGGTTGTCAAGGGATTGGTGGCGGATTGTTCAGGGCTGTTTCAAGTTGCGGCAGTGCCAATGAGTGCCAGTGCCTTTGTCGCCGAGCTGCCGAAATGACGTATGGCCGCTGCAATATTCTCCCAACCGGCCCAGCGGAACAGGTTCAGTATCCCGTTGCGCAAGGCGGCCAACGCCAGGGCGGCTTGCCCGCGATGCACCTGACAGCGGTCTTCGCCCAGGGTCTCATCCCGAACATAGTGAACGCGGTTTTCAATCGTCCAATGACCCCGGCACAGGCCTTCCAGATGCTCCGGCAGGGCCCGCCTCCGGCTCAAGCTGGTGATCCCATACGTGACTTCTTCGGTCACTTTCCCCCTGGGCAGCAACACGCGCCGACATTCTCGGCGAAACACTTGAGCCGCTCCCGGCCAGGCCAGATAATCCCCCAAACCGCCGGTGCTGGTCAAGGTGCGCGTTTCCAGCCGCCCATGCGCCTTGCCGGCCTGGGTGTAAGACCTTCGGTCGTCTTCGTTACGCAAGGGGGTGGAGTGAAACAGTAAGTCAATCGCTTGCCAGAGTTCAGGTTGGTTACGTTTCACGAACATCACGTAGTCGCCACCTTGTCGAAGGATCACGCGGGCCGTGTCGCGCCGGGTATGCAGGGCATCCAGCGTGGTCACTGTTCCAGTCAGATCCTGGCCCGCCAGCAAGCCCTGGACGACCGGAATCTCGTTGGTCTGCGGTGGCACAGGCACTTCGGCTACGACGACGCCACTCCCATGCCGCACCAGGCTGACCCCGGCCACCGTCTCGCCGTGAGCTGAGGCACCGCGGAGCGTCTTGCCGTCGACGGCCTGGCCGTACCACACTTCGCCGGTGGGGCCAATCATCCGGCCTCCGGCAGGATCGGCCTCCGCCACCGCTTGACCATAACTGGCGATCTGATGCTCCAGCGCGGCCAGGTCCACCCGCCGCAATGCCCGATACAGGGTGGCGACGCTCGGAATGCGCCGGAGCGCCAGGCTGGTCAGCAACTCCTGGGCATGGAGGGTAGCCCAGTGGGCCACGGCGCGGACAGTCTTTTGCCCACTGACCAGCGCCGCGCAGATAATCGTCAACAGCGCCAACCACTCGAACTGCTTGCCTCGGGCGTGGCGCGGATCAGGAACACCCTGTAGGTACTCCAGCAAACTGGGGGAAAGCAACGGGTCCATTGCGGCACACTCCTCCTTCTCTCTGCAAAGATGGAGCGATTATATTCATTTCGCCGCAACTTGAAACAGCCCTGCGGATTGTTTTACCTTACGATCCAGACGTGGTCAATCATAGTGTCACTTCCTGCGAAATCGAGGCTGCGCGGCCGGGGTCGCCCGCCGCCCGGGGCCACGCCGTCTGCCCGGGCCAGTTCACAACCGGAAGCGGCGCCCCACCGCTTCCAGCGGCTGGACCATCGGAGAGTCTGCCCGTGCGGCGGCGGTCGCCTCTGGCAGGATGTTCAACTGGAGCCGCCCGCCAGGTGCGCGCACCACCCGCCGCAGAAAAGTGAGCGACGGCAGCCGGCTACCGCTCTCCAGCCGGGCAATGCTCGATTGCGTCGTGCCCGCCAGCGCGGCCAGTTGCGCCTGCGTCAGACCGCGCTGGATGCGCAGACTGGCAACCTGATAGGCCGGCTCCAGTTCCTCTACGGCAGCGCGAAAGTCCGGGTCTGCCATCTGCCGTGCGGCCCAATCGTCAAAGTGAACGGTGTTGGTGCCTTTGTTAGATCGCATCAGTCTGTGCTCAAGCCCCCGGCGAACGGAGTTTCATGGCCGCTCTCCCCGGCTCACTTTCTACCCGCCGGCGGGACCAGCCTTCGATCCAGGCAAACGATCATCGGCCCAGCGTGGTAGGTTGTCTGTGATTGCCTGGCGTAATTTGCGGGCGGTGGTCTCCGGCGGGTGGCCTCTCTTCCACTCTTCCAGCGTCAGGATGGCATATTCGCCGGGCAAATCCGTCGCCCAATCCTTGAATTTCGAGACGGATTCGTTATCGAAGCGATACAGGCCGGATAGAATTCCCAGACAGGCGAACACAGATTCCTCAGCCATGCCGAGGTCGTTGTAGCGGGCCATGTCCACCAGAAAAGGCCCGAGCGCCTCACCCATCACCTCGTCGGCGGCCTGGCTCGTATGCATGTAACTGTACCGCTTCGGCCCGGCCCGATCCCAGACCTCTTCCACTGTTTCATCCTTTGACAGGCCTGGGTCACCCCAGCCTCCACCCGGCCTGAATCCCCTCCAGAAGTTGATTTAGCTCCTGCGC
>CAYZNA010000091.1:0-3800 GCA_964478665.1 uncultured Anaerolineales bacterium | reverse complement strand
ATCCAGTTTTTGCCCCTCCGCCGTGAGAGCTACCCGAAAGGTGAAGGCGAGTTCGGGAGCGAGCGCAAGTAGCCCTTCAACACCTTCAGCCAGGCGTTGCAGGGCCAGCAGATCCAGCGTCGCTTCGGCGTACAGCGTGGAGGATGGCCGCCTCACCCTGGCTGACAGTGGGTCCGCCCCTGGCCGGCTCTCCACCTGCTCCAGTAGTCGTTGGGCGATCGCCGCACTGGCCGCACCGAGAAACAGGTCCGCCGGGACCTGCCGCCCTGAGAAAAATCGAGTTTCGATGGCCTCTTTCAGGGCGCGCAAGGTGGGTGTGCTGCTCTGGGTGTAACCCACCGCAGCCAACACTGTCTCGGGTGAGATTTCGATGTGTTCCGGGGTGCGCAGGTAGACCTGATCCGCCGCAGCTGGTGAAGAAGGCCATGGGCCGCTCCCGGGAGCAAGCTCAAGGAGCCGCAGGGACAAGGCCTCGTCCAGCGCCTGGGCCCGGATGCCCCAGGGAAAGCCATACCCGTGCAAGGAAGCGAGCGCGGCAGAGAGCGCGAGCAGACTGGTCCGCTCCCCGTCCCAGGCCGCCGGCAGCGACTGTGGGGTAAGGTCTGCACCGTGCAGCGCCGGGGGCGGAGGCAGCAGTTCGAGGCTGCCCGGCAGAGGGCCATCCGGGAGGGATTCGCGGTACAGGCTGATCCCATCGAGGCGCGCCATGGCCAGACCTCGAGACACAGAGAGGCGAACCGCTTCGTCCAGCGTCGCAGGGGAAGCCGGGCGGGGCGCCCGAGCGCCATCAAAGAGACCACGCAGCCGGTCGAGCGAAAGAGGGCCTGACGAGGATGGCCACAGGCCGTCCAGCCGTCCGGGCGCAAGCAACTCCGGATCCAGGTCGTGGAGCACGGCTACGGAGGCCGGCTGGACCTCTATCTCTGGCCGGCGGAAGGTGTCGTCGTCCGGCGGGAGGCGCCACCATGTGCGGGCGGAGCCATCCGCCCGAGGCAGGCGGAGAACCACCACTCCTTCTCGCACGGCGCGGGCCAGGGTGTCGTACAGGGAAGCCGGGTTGAGCAGGCGCGGAAGGCGAGTGAACTGCCCGAAGGCAGCGATCAGGTCGGTGGCTTTGCGGGCGCTCTGGCCCGGCGCCCACAGTTCCAGGTAACTGCCGGGCAGGATCAACGCAGGATCAAGAGTAGTGACCACCAGGCGTTCGTCTTCCCCGAGCATGGCTTTGATGCGTTCGAACGGTGTTCCGAGCGCTGCGGAGCCTGTACGCAGCATCCGGGCTTTTACCGCACCGGCCTCATCCACGGCAACCAGCACCTTGTAAGCGCCGACGACCATTTCCGGCAATGTGTTGACCTCAGACTGCTTCCGGCCCGGAAGCTGTTTCTGCTGCTGGTCGGTCAGCAGTCTGTGGTTGTCGGACTTCTCCAGGCGGTCCCACCCCAGCCATCGCCGCACATGCTCCCGCAAGCCGGCGAGGCTGGCGGAGTCAGGAGCGAGCGCCAGGATGTTGTTGCGGTAAATACGCGGATCGTGGGGGCCGGTCTTTTCATCGAAGAACGCCGTGACCGTCCGGGGCAGGGGTTTGCCCAATTCGACTGCGCACTCCGCAGAAAGAATCAGGTAGTGAAGCTTCAGGTCATCCCCAATGTCGCGCGGTCGGTTGGGGAGATTGTGCACTTCCACCCCCGGATCGGCGGCAGTGAGCGCCGGCACTCTCTGGATGCGTTTGCGCAGGTCGTCGTCGATTTCCGACTCGTTCAACCAGCCCATGGCCATCACATGCATGTGGGTGAGGTTGGGGGTGGTGCCCAATTGCCAGAAATCCGAGTTCTCCGTGAGGAACCACGAGCGTTCCCGCCATTTCCGCAAGCCCTCCTCCAGCGCGGCTGGGTCAATCTCCGGGTGAGGCAAGAGCGCGAGGAGATCGGTGCTGGCTGCGCGCTGGCCGTGCGGTTGAGAGTGAAGAAACGTCGCCAGCACGGCCTGTTCCAGTTCGCGCGCCTTCAAACTGGGCAACCCGATTTGTATCTCGCGCGCCTTGTCGAGTTCGCCGCTCAAAATGGGCGTCCATTTCTCACTCTGGTCACAGAGTTCGACCAGTTCATTCAGGGCATTGGACAGACCGCCTGTCGCGCCCCCGGCCCCCGCTGGTTGCCCGGGGAGCAACGCGCCCGGCCCGACCAGAGGGGATGAGTCCACACCCTCGCTATCGCGCATTGCGTAAGCCAGAAGGCGCAAGGCCCCTCGGGTGCGCTGGAAGCCATTCATCTGGGTCCACTTCTGGTAAAGGACGTTGATCAGCTCAGGGTGGAAAGGGTAACTCGCCATCAGCCGCGCGGAGGCCGTCTGGTCGCGCTGGTCGTCACGCAAGGGCAGGCGGCGCATGGCAGCCATGGTTGCGTCAACCGTCAAGCGGCGCTCTTCTTCACCCGGCACGCGCTCGAAGAGGCGGCGACGCAGCACTTCGGCCACGTCCTCACGGGTCACTGGATCCACCGGCTCGGCAATCCGGCCAAAGATGTCGTCCAGCGCAGCCAGGCACTGCGTCCCCGTCTGGTCATTGGCTTCCACTCTGGAGGCGATTAGCGAAGCCACCAGCGCAGCCCGGTCGACCTTCGCGACAGCTTGCGTCAGCACTTGATAGAAGTCTTTCACCGTGCCCAACATGCGCGGGTCAGAGTTTACCAACCCGCGGTAATACCATACCGCCTCGTCCACCAGGACCAGCGCGCCCAATCCTTTCTTCGTTGGCGCGCGGAGAAGATCAACGAGCAACGGTTCAGCAGGGACAACGAAGTCCTCTTCGTGAGAGCGGAGGCGGGCGTAGCCATCTTCGCCGGCCAGTTGATATGCCAGCGCTCCCCAGAGAGTTTTCACCCGGCGGGTGCTTCCGTCCGGGCCGTAGACCTCCAGCCCTTCCTTGACGTCAATCTTGTCGCCGGGCAGAAGGGCGACGATTGCCTGCGGCGCCGCCGGAAGGTCGGCAAAGGCAAGGAACTCGCTCACCGTGCGATGAGACGCGAGTGCCCGCCCCCGCTCGGCAAGATGCAGCAGGGTGATGAGCGTGTGGGTCTTACCGCCGCCGTATGCAACTTGCAGGCGAAGCACCGGCTTTCCCCCGGCTCCTGCCAGCCGCTGCAACACGTCACGGGCGAGTTCTTTCATGCGGTGCGTTGGATAGGTGCGGTCGAAGAACGCCGCCGGTTCTCGATAGACCAGCGGGGCGTCGCCAGTGCGCACGTCGTTCAGGTCGGCGGCGAACTCGGCAAGGGTGAGTTCGCCGTGCCGCACGTCCTCGCGCAAAGCACAGGCCTGATGCCATGGTTGACTAGCCATGCGGCTCCTCCGGTGATTCATGCGGCGTCACCCCATCTTCGCCCCGAGCGTGAGACTCGAGGATCTCGTTGACGGCATGCTTCAGGCGGCGAAAGGAGCGGGAACGTTCTTCCGCCAACCCAAAGTCAATCAGTTGCGTCAGGGGCGCTTGATCGCGTGTTTCCGAATACTTCCTGCCCGGTGGGAAACGAGCCTCGATCCACCCCTTGGGGCTGCGGACTGCCTCAACCTCGCCCTCAAAGCGCGCTGTTTCAGGCAGGCCGGGCAGGCCTTTGATTGGCTTACCGGCAATAGTCTCCAGGCTGGCTAGAAACCAGGCCTCGTACTCCCACCGAGCGACGACAACGCTCACCGGGACTGCCGGTGAACTGGTGCGCGCCCTCCGCGCGAGAAGTCCTGCAAAGGCGGGGGCGCAGTCGTCATCTGGCCGGTCCTGCTCCCGAAGGCCGCGCACCGCGTCATTG
>CAYZNA010000090.1:9314-10580 GCA_964478665.1 uncultured Anaerolineales bacterium | reverse complement strand
CAATCGGGGGCCAGCCCCCGATACCTTCGGCAATCGGGGGCCAGCGCCAGCGCGGCGCGGAGAGTGTGCTGCCAGCCGGCCAGCGTCTGGTGCGGCAGGCCGAAAATCAAGTCAAGGTTCAGTCCGTAGCTGCCGGGGTCGAAGCCAGCGGCGCGCGCCCAGGCCAGGCTCTGCACCGCCTGCTCAAAGGTGTGCAGCCGGTCCAGCAGGCGCAGCTCATCCGGTAGCGCCGACTGCACGCCGAAGGACAGCCGGTTGACCCCCAGCGCGCGCAGCCCGGCCAGATAGGCCGGGTCCACTGTGCCCGGGTTGGCCTCCAGGGTGATCTCGCAATCCGGGGTCAGGGCGAAGGCTTCCCGCAGGGCGGCAAAGACCTCCCCCAGAGCCGGCAGCGGCAGCAGCGAGGGGGTGCCGCCGCCAAAAAAGACGCTGTGCACCGGAGCACCAGCAGCGCCGGCGCCCAGCTCGCGGGCCTCTCGCGCCAGGGCGGCGGCGTAGGGTGCCATCAGGTTCTCCAACCCGGCGTAAGTGTTGAAGTCGCAGTACGCGCAGCGAACCTGGCAGAAGGGGATGTGCAAGTACAGGCTGAGGGGCATGTCCGGCACATTGTAACCCATTCCATTTGCCTTCTGTTCAAAAAGCCTTAAAATTGGGCCACCCCGGGCAGACCGCCCGGACCAGCCATTCACCGTTCTACCGTCAGAGGAGGAAAACCATGAACCGCGTCGCTTTCGTGACCGACAGCACCTGCAACCTGCCAGACGAGCTGGCTCGCCAGCACAACATCAGCGTGGTGCCCGTGTACGTCATCTTCGGGGACAAGGCACTCAAAGATTATGTAGAAATCCCACCGGCAGAGTTTTACCGCCGCCTGGTGGAATACAAAGCGGCCGGGAAGGGCATGCCCACCACCTCGCAGCCCACGCCGGAGGATTTTCGCAAGACCTACCAGGCGCTGGCCGCGCAGGGCCACAGCGACATCATTTCCATCCACGTCAGCGCAAAGGCTTCCGGCACCTGCAACTCCGCTGAGATGGCGAGGGAGCTGGTGGAGGGGGTGAACGTGCACGTGGTGGACAGCACCTCCACCTCCATGCACATGGGCTTCATGCTGCTGGCCGGGGTTCAGGCCGTGGCGCAGGGCGGCGGCGCGGCGGAAGCGCTGGCAGCCATCGAGCGAGTGAAGGCCCATTCTTGCCTGCACTTTACCATCACCGAGGTGGAACATCTGGTTTCTTCGGGTCGCACCGAAGGGCACGAGAAGGC
>CAYZNA010000090.1:4641-9304 GCA_964478665.1 uncultured Anaerolineales bacterium | reverse complement strand
AGCCGGTCATTGCAGAGGACGGCGTGCCCAAAGCGGTGGCCGCCGAGCGCACCCAGCGCGCCGAGCTGCAGAAGGTGCTGGAACTCACGTGCCAGCGCATGGGCGACGGTCGCGCGAAGAATCTGGCGGTGGTCAACGGCAATGTCCCCGGCCGGGCCGCCGGCTGGGCCGGCGAGGCCGCGGCCGCGCTGGGCTTCAGCGGCCAGCCGACCATTGTGGACTTTGGCCCGGCGCTGGCAGTGCACTTTGGTCCGGGCCTGCTGGGCGTGGCGCTGGAATGGGAATGATCCACCTGGCGGTGGACGCGATGGGGGGCGATTTCGCCCCCGGGGAGATCGTGGCCGGCGCGGTGGCCGGCGCCCATGACGACGACCTGGCGGTGACCCTGGTGGGGGACCCGGCAGCCGTCCGGGAAGCGCTCTCGCGCCACCCGACCGCCGGCCTGGCCCTCGACATCGTCCCGGCCGGCGAGGCGATCCGCATGGACGAGGACCCGGTGCAGGCGGTGCAGTCCCGGCCCGAGCTGTCCATCAACGTGTGCTGCCGGCTGGTGCTGGAGGGGCGCGCCGACGGGGTGATCAGCATGGGCCACACCGGAGCCGGGATGGTGGCCGGCCTGTTCAACTTCGGGCGCTTGCCCGGCGTGGACCGCCCGGCCTTCATTGTGCCGCTGTTGGGGCTGCACGACAATCTATTTTTGATAGACGTGGGCGGCAACACCGACGTCCGCCCGCCGCACCTGCTCCAGTTTGCCCGGATGGGCGCCGCCTACGCCCGCCACGCCGCCGGACTAGCCCAACCGCGGGTGGGACTGCTGGCCAACGGCGCCGAGGCCAACAAGGGCAACCGGGTCACCAAAGCTGCCTACCCGCTGCTGGCGAGCGCGCCCGGGCTGAACTTTGTGGGCAACGTCGAAGGGCATAGCCTGCTCACCGGCGCTGCGGATGTGATTGTGAGCGACGGCTTTACCGGCAACGTGCTGCTTAAGGCGCTGGAAGGGGCAATCCCGGCGCTGATTCTGCAGGCAGGGGAGGTGCTCGCCGCGTTGCCGCCCGACTCGGGGGCGATTGTGCGCGCTCACCTGGATCTGTTGCGGCAGCGCAACCACTATAGTCGCTATGGCGCCGCCGCCTTGCTCGGCGTGGAGCACCCCCTGCTGATCGGCCATGGACGCAGCAAAGCCGTGGCCATGCGCAACGGCCTGCACACGGCGAAAAAGATGATCCTCGGAGATGTGGTGGGGGAGATTCGCGCGGCGATGGCGGCCGGACTGGCGGCCTGATCGGCCCCGGCGGAACAAAGAGCAGCGCCGTGGGGATGGATCCCCACGGCGCTGCTTTTCTGCTTCCCCTCAAGGGAGCCGCGACTTCTCAGGAGAGGTCCAGCACCAGTTCAATCGCTTCCACCGCTTGCTCGGCCGGCTCCACTGCTTGCTCGGCCGGCTCCACTGCTTGCACGGCCAGTCCTACCGCTTGCACGGCCAGTCCCGTCGCTTGATCGGCCGGCTCCGCCGCGGCCGCCGCGGGGATCTCAGCCCGGGCGGCCTCGACCTCAGGCGAGACAGCCGCCCCTTCCTGCGCCGGCTGCTTGTGATAAGTCCAGAACCCGCTGCCGGCCGGGATCAGCTTGCCGATGATCACGTTCTCCTTCAGGCCGATCAACTGGTCCACCTTACCCTCGATGGCCGCACCCGCCAGCACCTTGATGGTGTGCTGGAAGGAAGAGGCCGACAGGAAGGAATCGGTGCTCAGAGAGGCCTTGGTCACACCCAGCAGCACCGGCACGGCAGTTGCCGCCTGGCGTCCCTCGGACAGCAACTTCTCGTTCAGCTCCTGGAACTCCAGCCGGTCAATCAACTCGCCAGGCAACAGGTCGGTATCGCCCGGGCGCACAATCTGCACGCGGGAAAGCATTTTGCGCAGGATCACCTCGAAGTGCTTGTCGTTAATGTTCTGGCCCTGCGAGCGATACACCTTCTGCACCTCGGTGATCAAGTACACTTCGCAGGCCTCCCGGCCCAGGATTCGCAGAATGCGGTGCGGGTTGAGCGAGCCTTCGGTGAGGCTGTCGCCGGCCCTGATCTGCTGGCCATCTACTACCAGCAGCCGCGCGCTGGAGGGAATTTCGTACTCCTCCTCCTCACGCACGTCGTAGGTCACTGACACGCTGCGATCCTCCACTGAGACTTTGCCGGCGTGAGCAGCCACGATCTCAGCCTCGCCCCGCGAAGCAACCAGCTCGCCTTCCCTGAGAGTCTGGCCATCCTCCGCCTTCAAGGACCAGTTGCCGGGGATGTCATAGGTATCCTTGAGCACGCGGATGTTGGTCACCTTCACCACCCGCGGGGCGTCCGAGCCAGGCGCGCCGCGCACAACCTCGACGGCGCCATCAATCTCGGTGATAGCGGCCTCGCCCTTCGGCTTCTTGCGCGCTTCGAACAGCTCCTCCACGCGGGGCAGACCGCTGGTGATGTCGCCGCCAGCGGCCACACCGCCGGTGTGGAAGGTGCGCAGGGTGAGCTGCGTGCCCGGCTCCCCGATGGATTGGGCCGCGACTACCCCGACCGCGGTCCCGATGTCTACCAGCCTGCCGCGACCCAGGTCGCGCCCGTAGCACATGGCGCATAGGCCAAAACGCAGGCTGCAAGTCAGCGGCGAACGCACATACACTTCGCCCAGCCCGAGCGCTTCGATCTTCTGAGCGGCGGTCTCGACAATCTCCTCGTTGCGAGCCACAATTAGCTCGCCGGTCTCCGGGTCGGCGATGTTGCTGGCTGCCAGGCGCCCGAGCAGCCGATCGTGCAGGGTCTGCCCGGCCACATTCTCCCTGCGTCGCAACCAGATGCCGGACTGGGTGCCGCAATCGGGGGCGTTGATGATCATCTCCTGCGCCACGTCCACCAGCCGGCGGGTGAGGTAGCCAGCGTCGGCAGTGCGCAGAGCGGTGTCCGCCAGTCCCTTGCGCGAGCCGTGGGTGGAGATGAAGTACTCCAGCGCAGTCAGGCCATCGCGGAAGTTGGAACGGATGGGCAACGGGATGATGCGCCCGGAAGGGTCGGCCATCAGGCCGCGCATGCCGGCAAGCTGCGCAATCGGGCCAAAGCCGCCCTTGGTGGCGCCGGACATGGCCATCACCGCCAGATTGCCGATAGGGTCAAGGTTAGCGGCCACGGCCCGGGACACCTCATCGCGCGCCTGAGTCCACAGTTCAATCACGCGCTCATCCTGCTCCTGCTGGGTGAGCAAACCGCGGCGGTACTCCTTCTCCACCCGGGCTGCCTCATCCAGCGTGCGGTCCACGATGATCTGCTTCTCCGCCGGCACGGTCAGGTCAGAGATGGCGATGGTGACGCCGGAGACGGTGGCGTACCGCAGGCCAATGTTCTTGATGTCGTCTACCACGTCAGTGGTGTGCTCGGAGCCGAGCACCTGATAGCTCATGCTGACCAGCTTCTGCAGGCCACCCTTATCCAGGGTCTTGTTTACGAAGCGCAGTTCCGGTGGCAGGATCTGGTTGAATATCGCCCTGCCCACAGTGGTATCCAGCAGCCTACGCTGCGGGTCAGAATAACGAGCGCCCTTGTCGTCCTGCCAGGTGCTCGCGTTAAGCCGGATCCGGGCGTGCAGGTCCACTTTGCCCAGGCTGTAAGCCATCTCCACTTCGTCAAGGTCGCCAAAGCACCAGCCCTCGCCGCGCCTGCCTTCTACCTCCATTGTGAGATAGTACACGCCCAGCACCATATCCTTCTGCGGGCCTACAACCGGCTCGCCATCGGCCGGCTTGAGCAAGTTGTGGGTAGAGAGCATCAGGGTGCGGGCCTCGTCCACCGCCCTGGTGGAAAGCGGCACGTGCACGGCCATCTGGTCGCCGTCAAAGTCGGCGTTGAAGGCGGAACACACCAGCGGGTGGATCTGGATGGCCTTGCCCTCCACCAGAATCGGCTCGAAGGCCTGGATGCCCAGCCGGTGCAGGGTCGGGGCGCGGTTGAGCAGCACCGGGCGGTCCTTGATGACCTCCTCCAGCACCTCCCACACCTCCGGGCGCTCGCGCTCGATGATGCGCTTGGCGCCCTTTACGTTGGAGGCGAAGTTGTACTCCACCAGCTTGGCAATCACAAACGGGCGGTACAGCTCCAGGGCCATGGTCTTGGGCAGGCCGCACTGGTGCAATTTGAGTTTGGGGCCGATCACAATGACCGAGCGCCCGGAATAGTCCACGCGCTTGCCCAACAGGTTGCGGCGGAAGCGCCCCTTCTTGCCCTTGAGCATATCGGAGAGCGACTTGAGTTCGCGGCGCCCGCGCCGGCTGAGGGCCTTGCCGCGCTGGCTGTTGTCAATCAACGAATCCACCGCTTCCTGCAACATGCGTTTCTCGTTCCGCACAATCACGTCTGGCGCGCCCAGCTCCAGCAAGCGCTTGAGGCGATTGTTACGGTTGATCACCCGCCGATACAGGTCGTTCAGATCCGAGGTGGCAAAGCGGCCGCCGTCCAGTTGCACCATCGGGCGCAGGTCGGGCGGGATGACCGGCAGGACGGTCAGGATCATCCACTCAGGCTTGTTGCCGGAACGGCGGAAGGCCTCCACCACCTTGAGACGGGTGGTGGCCTTCTTGCGCTTCTGCTTGCTCTTGGAGGTTCTGAGTTCATGCCACAGTTCCTGGG
>CAYZNA010000090.1:3699-4631 GCA_964478665.1 uncultured Anaerolineales bacterium | reverse complement strand
GTGGCTTTCTTCTTGCGCTGCTTGCTCTTAGTCGTGCGCACCTCGGCCCACAGCTCTTTCGAGAGCTTGTCGAGGTTCATGTCCTTGAGGATGGCGTAGAAGGCCTCCGCGCCCATGTCGGCCTTGAAAACCTGGCCCCACTTGCCCTTAAGCTCGCGATAGCGCGTCTCGCCGAGAAACATCATCGAGCGCAGGCCGTTCAACTCGTCGCGATCGGCCTCCAGCCCTTCACGGATACTGCCAGACTGCTCGTCCAACTCGTTGCGCAGCCGGATGGCAGCCACTTCAGCCTCGAGCTGGATCTTGTCCACCTCCTCCTTGATACGGGCCAGGGTGCGGTCCCGCTTCTCCAGCAGCACGGTCTCAAGCTCATCCAGGCGCGCCTTGACCACTTTGTTAAGCGCGGCGAGGTGCTTGCGGTGCACGGTCTCACCCTGATCCGCGATCAGCGTCTCAGTGGGCGCAAAAACAACCGGCGTTCGCAGCGCAGTATCCGGCGCCTCGGTCAGCAGACGCTCCAGCCGCTGGCCTTCCTTGATGACCGGGTCCACCTTCTCCGCCACTTCGTCATCGTAACGGACCAGGGTCTTCAGCCGCTTCTCCTCCAGATCGGCCAGCCGCTTGTCGCGTTGCGCCTTGACATGAGCGATCTTGCTGTTAATCTCATCAATCTGGCGCTTCTCGTCGCGGGCAATATCCTCGTCCAGCCGCTTGAGCGCCTTCTGGCGGGCATCCTCGTCCAGATGGGTGACCACGTACTGGGCAAAGTACAGCACCCGATCCAGGTTACGGCGGGAGACGTCCAGCAACAGCCCGAGATAGGAGGGCACTCGCCGGGTGTACCACACGTGCGCCACCGGGGCCGCCAGTTCGATGTGGCCCATGCGCTCGCGCCGCACCGAAGAGCGCGTGACTTCCACGCCGCACTTGTC
>CAYZNA010000090.1:0-3689 GCA_964478665.1 uncultured Anaerolineales bacterium | reverse complement strand
ACTTGTCGCACAACACGCCCTTGTATCGGACGTTTTTGTATTTGCCGCAGTAGCACTGCCAGTCGCGGGTCGGCCCGAAGATGGCCTCGCAGAACAACCCATCCTTCTCTGGCCGCAGCCGGCGATAGTTGATAGTTTCCGGTTTCAGCACCTCACCATACGACCACGACTTGATTTGCTCCGGCGACGCGATACTGACCTTCAACGCACTGAAGTTCTTTGCTTCCACTCGGCAGCCTCCTGATATTTGCTTGAACTCACAGCGGGACTCTGGGCGGCTCAGGACAAGACAACTAGAACAAAAGTTCCAACCACCAAGCAAAGTAAAACAAACGCATGGCGAATACTATTCGCCAGGCGCTTGTTTACGCTTCACGTATTGGGCCCACCCAACGGCATGTCAGGCCGTATTATATCGGGGTGCGTCTATCTGTCAAGGGCCGGCGAAAAACGGACGAGCGACGGCACCTTCTGCTGCGCGCCAGGCACGGCGCTGCCTGCGCGCCCCCATCTGTGCCCCAACCCGCCGCGCGGGGACTACTGCGCGCCCACCCCGGCCTCGCGGGCCTGAGCCTCAGCCATCTTGTCGTACAGCGAAAGCAAATTGGCGGTGTGCAGCTCCGTCACAAGTCCACCGAGGGCGATCTTGCTCTTGCCGCACTCGGTGATATCAACCTGTCGCAGGCTGGCCCGGTCCCCGCGCGCCAGCGCCTCGCGGGCTTTCTTCTCGATGCAGGTCAGGTATTTGAGGTGCGACTTGATCGTGTCGTCAATCTCGCCCCGCAGCACAATCTCCCCGTGGCCCTGCACCACGTTTTCCAGCCCCATGTGGGGAATCTCGCGCAGCGTGTTTTGCATGGCCGTCAGGTCGCCGTCCACAATGTGCGGCAGCGGCATCATGCTGTCCCCGGCAAACAAGATGCGGTCCTCTTTCACCAGCACCGATATGTGATCCATGCTGTGCCCCGGCGAGCCGAACAGTTGCAGCGTTTTCTTGCCCAGAACCAGATTCAGCATGCCCTCGCCAAAAGTCACGGTCGGCAGCGCAATCGAGACCTGCTCCAGCTCCGGGGTCTGCGCGCGGGCAGCCTGCAAGCCGCGCCGGCCGCGGGTATCCATCAGCTCCCGGCAGCGCGAGTGGGCCACGATCTCCGCATCAGGAAAGAGGTAGTTCCCCATGGTGTGATCTGCGTGATAATGGGTGTTGATCACGTACAGCACCGGCTGGCCCATCTTGCTCTCGATGAAGTCCTTGATCTCGCGCGCTTCATCGGGAAAGGCCAGCGTATCAATCAACACGGCCCCTTCGGGTGAGAGCACCACCCCGGCAGTGACCTGCGCGTAGCGGGTGCTGCTAAAGAGATACAAATCGTCGGATACACGGTCGCGCAACATGCCTGAAAGTCTCCCACGGTGGGTGCCGCCGGTTCAGCCCCGCGCGGCGGATTCTGCGCGGGAGAATAGCACATCTGCCCGGTCAAAGTCAAATTTAAGTTGCGCGGTCTGGCCGATGTCCTGGAAGATGTAGCCGGTTTTGCAGGACGGCCTGGTCCCAGGCCGCTCTCCCCCGCCGGGCTGCCTCCAGCGGAACCAGCCTGCTCTCCGCCCCCGACCGTTGCTTGACCTCCACCCCACCCGCCTGCAGGCTTCGGGCGCTGACCGTCAGCCGCACCGGCGCCCCCAGCAAGTCGGCGTCCTTGAACTTGACCCCGGGCCGCTCATCGCGGTCGTCGTACAGCACGGCCACCCCCCCCTGCTTGCAGGTCGGCGTACAGCGCCCCGGCCTGGGCGTCCGACCGCAGGCTGACCAGGTAGACGTCGAACGGAGCCACCGCAGCCGGCCAGCAGATGCCATCCGCGTCGTGGTGCATCTCGATGATCGCCGCGAGCAGCCGGTCCAGCCCGATGCCATACGAGCCCATCACCAGCGGGCGCTGCTCCCCCTGCCGGTCGAGATAAGTGGCGCCCAGGCCCTCGGCGTAGCGTGTCCCGAGCTTGAAGCAGTGGCCCAGTTCTATCGCGCGCTCGGTCCGCAGCCGCCCACCGCAACGCGCGCAGGCAAAGCCCTCTTCCACCTGAGCGATGTCGGCCACGCGGGTCACGGCGAAATCGCGCGGATAGTTCGTGTTGATGAAGTGATGGCCGGCCTCGTTGGCCCCGGTGGCGAAGTTGGCGCCCTGTTGGATGGACAGATCGGCGATCACCGTCACGCCGGCGCCGCCCTCGCCCACCCGCACCCGCAGGCCGGCCGGGCTGGCGTAGCCCGGCGCGGCTCCCACCGCGCGGATCTCCTCCTCGGTGGCCGGGCGCAGTCCCCCGCCGCCGGCTGCCTTCGCCAGTTTGGCCTCGTTTACCCCCAGGTCTCCGCGCACCACCGCGAAAATGAACTCGGGCACGGCGCCGGCCCGCTCGCGCACATAGAACACCGCCTTCAATGTCTGGCTATGCGCAATACCCAGCAGCCGGGCCAGGTCATCTATGGTGGCCGTGCCCGGCGTAGGGACTTTCGCCAGCGGCAGCGGCTCCCCGCCCGCGCCCGGCGGCCGGGCGCGGGCGAATTGCGCCGCTTCCACGTTGGCGGCGTAGCCGCAACGCTCCCAGCGGATGAAGGCGTCCTCGCCCTGCGGCTGCGGCAGGGCGACCTCGTGGCTGGCGCTGCCGCCCATGCTGCCGGTATCGGCCTCCACCGGCGCCACGGCCAGACCGACGCGCTCAAAAATACGGAGATAGGCGCCGTAGGTCTTCGGGTAGAAGGCGTCCAGATCGGCGGCGTCGGCATGAAAGGAATAGGCATCCTTCATGGTGAACTCACGGAGCCGGATCAGCCCGCCGCGCGGGCGCGGCTCGTCGCGGAACTTGGTCTGGAAGTGGTACACCAGCCGCGGGAGCTGCCTGTAGGTCTCAATCTCGCGCCGGGCCAGCTCGGCCACCAGCTCCTCGGCGGTCATGCTCAGCGTCAGGTCGCGGCCGGCGCGGTCGCGAAAGCGCAGCATCTCCGCTCCCATCAGCGTCCAGCGTCCACTGGCCTGCCACAGCTCGGCCGGGTTGACCACCGGCATGCGCATTTCCTGCCCGCCGATAGCGTCCATTTCCTCGCGAATGATCGCTTCCAGCCGGCGGATGACCCGCCAGCCCATTGGCAGGTAGGCGTAGATGCCGGCGCCGATCTGCCGCGCCAGCCCGGCTCGCAGGGCAAGCTGGTGGCTGACCATCTCGGCCTCTGCCGGGGCCTGGCGCAGGGTGCGCCCGAACAGTTGACTCATTCTCATCCCGCACCTCCTCAGTTGGACAGAAAACAAAAGCGCCCCGGAGGTCCGGGACGCTGGCGGCGGTGGGGCTGCGCCGGTAGCCGGCTGCCCACGTGCCCCAACCCCATCCCTCACGGAGGGGCGGCAAAGCAGGCAGGGACCGGCCGGACGAACCGAGCGTTCATAGCGCCGGGAGTATAGCACCAGGCGCGGAGTCAGTCAATCATCCGCATCCCGGCCCCTCCCATCCGTGGGACCATGCCCCCCTCCCACAGATGCAGGCCCCCACGGATAGGAGGAAGGGAGGTTAGGAGGTAGGGAGGTTAGGGACCATCCCCTCCCACGGTATCGGATGCAAATAGACCGACGCGGTCTCGGAGACCGCGTCGGTCGGCCGGATGTTCATGCCTGGTGGTGAACAGAGTTCATGGCGACTTCTCA
>CAYZNA010000089.1:0-10650 GCA_964478665.1 uncultured Anaerolineales bacterium | reverse complement strand
CATAATCAGCACTTGCACGCCGCGATACAGCATCTTGAGCAGCTCCACGCGCTGCTGCTCGCCCACCGAGAGCTGCCAGATGTGGGCGCGCGGGTCCACCCGCAGGCCGTAGCGCTCGCCCAGTTCCGCCACTTGCGCGTCGAAGCGCGGCAACTGCAGGAGGAAACGCGGCTGGTTCAGGCCCAGCAGTACGTTCTCGGTCACGGTCTGGGAGGGGACCAGGGTGAAGTGCTGGTGGACCATGCCCAGCCCCAGGGCAATTGCATCGCGGGGGGACCCCATGCTGACCGGGCGGCCGTTGACGTGGATGGCGCCGGCGTCCGGGCGGTACAGCCCGCCGAGCACGTTCATCAGGGTGCTCTTGCCGGCGCCATTTTCGCCCAGCAGCGCATGGATTTCGCCCCGGCGCAGCTCAAAGTCCACGTGGTCGTTGGCCAGCACGCCAGGAAAGCGTTTGACAATGCCGCGCATTTCGACTGCGTTCTGGGGTTGCGTCATGGCAGATAACCTGTCGGCCTCACCCTGCCCCGCCCCGGTTCCCCACCCCGGCCGGGAAGCCGGTCACGGGCGGGGAAGCGGGAGGCGGGGCAGGGTGAGGCCGGGATAGTGGATGGTGGTATCAGGCTACTACTTGGGCAGTTCGGCAGTTATGCCATCGGCCCACCAGAACATGCAGTACTTGCACTCCAGGCCGGGCGCACCGGGCGGGAACTGGTCCAGGTCGGCCTGCTGCATCTTCTCGCCGGCCGGGACAATGGTCTTGCCGGCGTTGTCCGTGATCGGGCCGGCGAACACGTCGAAGCGGGTGAACTCGCCCTTGAGCATTTTGGCCAGGGTGTCTTTCACCAATTGGACATCTTCGGCCGGCAGGTCATTGACGCCGGGCTGCGGGGTCTGGCCTTCCATAAACCCATACAGGCCCAGCGCGCCGCTGTCGGCGTCGAAGTACTCCCAACCGGCTTTGTAGGCGCCGGCCTGGGTCTCTTTTGTTATGCGGGCGTACACCGGGCCCCAGTTCCAGTAGGGAGCGGTCAGACAGCGTTCGACCTTGCAGGAGCCAACGTAGTCATACGTGATGCCCCACTTGCCCTTCTCCTGGGCCACGTCGGCCGAGGCCGGGGTGTCGGCGCCGGTGTACACCACCTGCACGCCGGCGTCAAACAGCGAGGCGGCGGCTTCCTTCTCGATCACCGGGTCGTGCCACGTGTTGATCCAGCGCACGTCCAGGGTGCACTCCGGGCAGGTCTTGCGCATGCCCAGGGCAAAGGCGTTGCCCAGGCGCAGCTCTTCCGGGATGGGGAAGGTAGCCATGTAGCCGGCGCGCGGGTTGCCGTCGGTTTTGGCGCGCGAGCCGGCCAACATGCCGGCCAGGTATTTCATATCTTCCATGGCCCCGAACAGATTGCCGAAGTTGCTCTCGTTGGACTTGAAGCCGCTGACGTGAATGAACATGGCATCCGGGAATTCCTCGGCCACCGCGCCAGTCGCGTCCATATAGCCGAAGGAAGTGGTGATGATCAGATTGAAGCCCTTGCGGGCCAGGCTGCGGATCACCTGCTCGGCTTCGGCGCCTTCCGGCACCAGTTCCACGTAAGCCACGTGGGTGTTGGGGACGTTCTTTTCCACGTACACCAGGCCCTCGTAGTGGGCCTGGCTCCAGCCGCCATCGTCATGCGGGCCGATCAGCACCATGGCGACGTTGAACTTGCCGGCCTCGACGGCCGGGATCTGGAACCCGCCCACGGTCTCGGGGACTGCGGTGGGCGGGGCCGGGGGTTGGGTGGCCGGCGCGGTCGTCGCGCCGCCGCCACAGGCGGCCAGCACCACAGAGGCGATCATCAGCAGGCCAACGGCCCGCCAGATTGTCCTGGAAATCATCTCAAACTCCTCCTGAACACTTGAATTGTGAAAACACGACAATGGCTTGTTGCGAGGCACGTATCGGAGATCGGTTCTCACCTCCTTTTGATGCGTCTATGCAGACGCTTGATCAGCAGCAGAGACGAGCGTTCTCTGAATCACCGGGCCATCAGCGCCGCAGGGCCAGTCCCCACGCCGCGGCGAAGCCGACCAGCACCACCAGCGTGACCCAGCCGGACAGCGGCAGCCCGCCGTGCCCGACCAACTGCTCGCGCACGAGGGGCACGGCGGCCAGCACGCAGAAGACCGCTTCGAACTACACCACGGTGCTCACCTGCGACCACTGCCGGGCGCGCCAGCCCCGGTAACTGAGGAACGCCAGCGCCAGCAGCGCCGCGCCCAGCACGCGGGTGATCACCGGGTCCACGAAGACCGTGCCGGGGGCGGTCAGATCCGTGCCGGGAACCTGATAGGTTACCGGCACCCAGCCCACCCACGTCAGGGTGCGGCCCGGAATCAGCCAGAAGGCCGCGCCAGAGACGGCGGAGACGATCAGGTGCACGAGAAAGGTGATGCGCAGACTTTGTGAAATGGGCCTGTCCATCCGGTTCCTCCTTTTCTAACTCTGCCTATCCCGGCAGAATCCACGTTCCGGTCTCGCCGCGCAGCGCGCGCCCGATGTTGGGCGGGTCGGTGATCAGCGCCTGCTGGCCCCCGGCGGCGAGAAAGTGAATACAGGCCTGAATTTTAGGCCCCATGCTGCCCTTCGCAAAGTGTTCTTCGTCATAAAACCGCTGCGCTTCCGCCAGGGTGATCCGGTCCAGCCAGCGCTGGTCGGGCTTATTGTAATTCAAAGCGACCTTCTCCACTGCGGTCGAAATCAACAGCAGGTCGGCCGGCAGGCTGGCCGCCAGCAGAGCCGAAGCGAAATCCTTATCAATCACCGCCTCCACCCCGACCAGATCCCCACTGTCGTCCCGCACCACCGGGATGCCGCCGCCGCCCACCGCGATCACCACCACCCCGGCCCTGATCAGTTGCTTGATGGCTGGCAGCTCCACAATCTCCACCGGCTCCGGGGAGGGCACCACCCGCCGCCAGCCGCGACCGGCGTCCTCCATCACCGACCAGCCGGCCTCCTGCTGGCGCTGGCGCGCGGTGGCCTCGTCAATGAAGGAGCCGATGGGTTTGCTGGGGCTGCGGAAGGCCGGATCGTCACGCTCCACCCGCACCTGCGTCACCACGGTGGCCGCCAGCAGATCCAGCTTGCGGCGGCGGAACTCGTTGTGCAGCGCCTTCTGGAACATGTAGCCAATCGCGCCCTGGGTGTCGGCGCCGCACGCGTCCAGCGGGACGGGGTGCAGCTCGTGCGCGGCCAGTTCGCTGCGGCGCAAGATGAAGCCAACCTGCGGCCCGTTGCCGTGGGTGACGACCACCCGCCAGCCGGCTTCGAGCATGCCGGCGATGTGCCGCATGGATTCGGCCGCGGCCGCGTACTGGTCCGGCACGGTGCGTTTCTTGGGGTCAACAATAAGAGAATTACCGCCGACGGCGACGACTGCCACTTGTGCCATGAGAGGCTCCTGGATGTAAACAGGTAGACAGGTAGACAGGTAGACAGGTAAACAGGGAACACTACGCCATAGTGAGCGCCATCGCCGCCTTCTGGGCGTGCAGGCGGTTTTCGGCCTCGTCGTAGACAACCGAGCAAGGGCCGTCAATCACCTCGTCGGTCACTTCAAGATTGCGATCGGCGGGCAGGCAGTGCATGTAGCTACAGTCCGCTTTTGCCGTATCCATCTTGCGTTGATCCGTGATCCACGAGCGGTACTTCTCGATCAGCGCCTTGCCCTCTTCCTTTCCGGGCGCGGTCACCAACGGACCCCAGGATTTGGGATAGACCACGTCGGCATCCTTGAAGGCTTCGTCCATATCGTGGACCACCTCGAAGCCCACCCGGTGTTTGCGGGCGTTCGCACGGGCCATGTCCATGATCTCGGGCATCAGTTGAAACTCCGGCGGGTGGGCCAGCACCACGTCGCAGCCGAAGCGCGTCATTTGCAGAATCAGCGATTGGGGAACCGAGATGGGCTTGCTGTACGAGGCGGCATAGGCCCACGAGACCACCACCTTTTTCCGGCGCAGGTCGCGGCCATGCTTTTCGATGATGGTCATCAAGTCGGCGAGGCACTGGAAGGGGTGATAAACGTCGCACTGCATGTTCAGCACCGGCGCCCGGCTGTATTTTGCCACCTCGTTGATGTACCGGTTGCCGAACTGCCAGTCGCACTGGCGGATGGCGATGCCGTCGAAGTAGCGCCCGAAGATCTCGCCGATCTCTTTGGCGGTGTCGCCGTGGGAGATCTGGGTGGTCTGCGAGTCAATGAAGGCCGCGTGGCCGCCCAGTTGGGCCATGCCGGCCTCGAACGAGCCGCGGGTGCGGGTGCTGGTGAAGAAGAACAGCATGGCCAGAGCCCTATCGCGCAGGTACGGGTGTGGCTCGCGCAGCGCCCGCTTGCGTTTCAGGTCCCAGGCCACATCCAGCACGGTTTCCACTTCCTCTTTGCTGAAGTCAAGGTCGCCGATGAAGTCCCGACCACGAAGGTTGGTTTGCATATTGGTCTCCTATGGGTCGTATTGTCTTCGCAGTGTTAGATAGCGGGTCAGCATCTCCGGGGCTTCCAACGCCTCGCTGAATTGCCCCAGCCAATCCAGGATGGTTCCCTGGTCTAGTTTCCCTCTTTGTCGTATCAAGGCCCGTTCCACGTCCACCCAATCGTGCTCGCGATTGGCGATCACCTTGTGAATGATGAAGTCCTCGGCAGTGCAGATTCGCGCAGATACCCCCTCTATCGTCATTTCCGCAGCTCGTGCAATGGCCAGTCGCTCGTAGTCAAAAATGCTCACGAGCAGGTCTGCGGCCACGCCGGGGACAGCCCAAATATGAAGAATGTGCGCGCTCTGGAGATGGGCCGGGACGCCTGTCTCCCGCTCCTCGAATCGCCGGGTGACCAGCCGGCGGAACTCCTCCAGGGATTGATCCCCGATGCTCACCTTGAAATCCGCATCCTGCGTCAATCTGGCCTCTCCCCAGACGGCGTTCGCCAGGCCCCCGATGACCATATAGGGAATGTGATGCCGGTCAAGAAAGGCGACGACTTGCCTGAGGGCGTCAGGATTCGGCAGCATGGCTCATCACGCGCGCGAGGCGGCTCCAACGCTCCAGCACGGCCTCGTAGTCTCGCTCCCGAGCCTGTGAGAGGCGAGCGTTCTCGCCGGCGCGAAGCGCAAAGGGCATCATCATCTGGCACAGCGCAAAATAGGCGCGGACACTCTCACCCACTGTCTGGAGAGGTAGCCGGGCTATCCGTTCTGCTTGCTCCCACTCGTTGTTTTGCCGGTAAGCGGCGGCCCATTCTTTCACTGTCATTGCTGGCATGGCATCCTGGCTGCCTACACTATCCGCCATCACGCTACCCATTTCCGCCTGCTCGTCCAGGGCGAAGCCCATCGCCAGCGCGGTCTCGAAGGCGCGCGACACGCTGCTGGTGACAACCCGGTCAAACGGCCCGAGGCCCTGCCCCACCCGCCGGGCCAGTGCCACCCCGGCTTGCGAGAGGTGCGGGCCGGGTTTGGCGCGCAGAGTGTGGCGACGGGTTTCAATCGTGCGCATGGCGACCGGGGACGACCGGGGCGAAAGGGCTGTTCGCGCCCGGTCGCCCGTGGGTGTCGGTGAGGGAACGGGTTTCTCTATTCCATCGCCCCCAGCACCAGCGCCAGCAGGGCCATGCGTATCACCACCCCGCTGAAGGCCTCCTGCCAGTAGCGCGACCAGCGGGTGAGGTCCACATCGGTCGGAATCTCGTCCATGCGCGGCAGCGAGTGCAGGATGATGGCGTCTGGCTTCGCTTTCGCCGCCAGCAGTTCGCGGGTGATCTTGTAGTTGGCCGGGGTCAGGCCCACGCTCGCGCCGCGCTCGTCGCGGGCTTTGGTGTAGTCGGGCTGGACCACCGGCTCGACCAGGATAACGTCCGCCTTGCCGATGGCCTGCTCCACGTGCTCGGCCTCGGTGAAGTCCAGGCTGTACTGGCTGAGTTCCTGTTTGAACTCCGGGGTCAGCGACATGTCGGGCGGGGAGACAAACGTGATGGGGCAGGCGAACTGCGTGAGCGCGTAGCCCAGCGAGTGCATGGTGCGCATGCGCATGTCGCCCACTGCCAGCCAGTTCAGTCCGTCAATGCGGCCCTTTTCCTGCAGGACGGTGTACAGGTCGGTGAGAATCTGCGTGGGATGTTCGCCCCAACCGTCGCCGCCGTTGATCACGGGGATGGAGGCCCACCGGGCGGCCTCATGCGGCGCGCCCTGCTGGAAGTGGCGCATGACGATGACATCGCCATAGAACTCCAGCATCTTGACCGTGTCCTTGATGGACTCCTGATAGAAATCGCCCGCGCGGGTCATCTTGGGGTCGGCGAAGCCGAGCACGTGCCCGCCCAGCCGGTGCATGGCCGCCTCGTGGGCCAGGCGAGTGCGGGTGCTGGGCTGGTAAAAGGCTGCGATCAGTGTTTTGTGTTTCAGCAGGTCGGTGTTGCGCCGGTCACGGGCGATCGGTTCGAGGTCCTTCGCCACCTGAAAAACGCGGAAGAACTCCTCCCGCTCGAAGTCTTTGAGCGACAGAATGTCGCGTCCGGTGAAACTGCGCATGGTTCAATCCTCCTGTTTGAAAATGGTCCCCCTCAGGATAATCCCGAAACCACTGCCGTCTCCTCTGTCATCCTTCCACTTTTGTTCAGTGGAATGTCACCCGGCAAGATGGCCGGGAAGAGCGCGTACCACTCGGCCGCCCGAACCACGTCCTGCAGCCGGATGTGCTCGTTCATCATGTGCGCCGACTGCTCGTCGCCGGGGCCGAAGCCGATAGAGGGAATGCGCGCTTTCCCGGCCCAGTAGGTCCCGTTGGTGGAGAAGTTCCACTTGCCGGTGGGCCGCGTTTCTCCCCACAGTTCCCGCACCGCGCGCTGGCCGGCCTGCACCAGCGGGTGGTCCTCCTCCAGTGCCCACGCCGGGTAGAACTTGTCCACCGGGAAGATGAACCCGGTGTACGAGGGCGTGTCGTAGTACAATTCCTCGACCAGAATCTCGTCCTGCAGGTAGTCGGGGATCAATCCCTTGATTTGTGCCAGCGTCCCTTCCTTCGTTTCGCCGAAGATGATGCGGCGGTCGAGGTAGATGGTGAACTGGTCCGGCACTGCGTTCAGCGACGCCGTCCGGGCCGAGACGTCGGTCACCGCGACGGTGGCTTTGCCAAGAAAGGGATCGGTCGGCAGGCGGCGGTCAAGTTCCCGCACCGCGGTGATGATATTGGCCATCTTGTACACGGCGTTGTCTCCCAGATGGTGGGAGGCGGCGTGCGCCGAGCGCCCGCTGGCAGTGATCTTCAGTTCCACCCGCCCCTTGTGCCCCCGGTACACCTGCATCTTCGTCGGCTCGCCGATCACCACGAAGTCCGGCCGGACCTGTGGGTCCACCTCCACGAAGGTGTTGGGGGCGATGCCGTCGCACCACTCCTCCATGTTGCCGAAATAGTACGCGGTCCAGCCCTGCAGCAGCCCCAGATCGCGGGCAAAGGCCAGGCCGTAGACCATGCCCGGGGTGCTGCCCTTCTCGTCGCAGGCGCCGCGCGCGTACAGCACCCCGTCCTCGAGCTTGCCCTCCAACGGGTCCCACGCCCAGGCGGCCGGGTCGCCAATCCCCACCGTGTCTATGTGCGAATCATACACCAGGACGCGGGGGCCGTGCCCGATTCGCCCGAGGATGTTGCCCATGCGATCGAAGCGCACCTCGTCGAAGCCGAGCTTGCGCATCTCGGCCCCCACGCGCTCGCCCACCGGGCCGATCTGTGAGTCCATGCTGGGGATGGCGCAGATTTCGCGCATGAAGCGCACGATGTCCTCCCCGGCGGCGGCGACTTTCTGCTGCAAGTCCGCTATTGTCTCTTGCATCTTGTCTGCTCTCCGATTGGGTTTTCACCCATTCTCCAGCTCCACGCGAAACTGCTCCGGTGTCAGTTCTATTTCCCGCAAGATTTCCCGAATGAGAGGGCGCGCCAGTTGCCTGCTCCCGTGATCGGGCACGGTGGTTGTCCGGCCATCCGGGTGACGAAAGAAGACGTGGCTTCCCTTTCGGCGCACGGCCACAAACCCGAGGCGGAGCAGAAACCGCTCCATTTCTCGGAACGTGACCACCGGCAGGCGGCTCATGCAGCCACCTCGACCTGTTGAATCCCGGCGAAACGGGGCAGGCTGTCAACCGCCCCCTCGTATTCCTCCAGACAGAGTTCCAGCACCTCTTTCATGTTCCGCTGAAGCTCGTCCAATGATGCTCCCTGACTGTGCGCGCCCGGAATGCCGGGAACGATCCCGACATACAGGTTCGTCTCCGGGTCAAACTCAACGTAAGCCGTGAAAGTTTTCATGTCCGCTCCCTTCGTGAGATTCGTGCCATTCGTGACAGAGACCTACCATCCTCGCCCCACGCGCCGGATCACGTCGAACTTAAAATAGCCGGGCACAAAATAGCTGTGCGAGTAGTCGGCCACGTTGCCTTTGGTGTCATAGAGCCAGGACTCAAAATGCAGCAGCCCTTCACCGCGCTGAATCGCCAGCCGGCGGGCCAATCGCGCGTCGGCGCTGAGCGCGTTGATCTGGGTGCGGGAGTGATTCAGCTTCAGGGCGCCCAGCCCCAGCAACAGGTCCAGCACCGAGCCAGAGAAACCTTGCGCCAGGTCCTCCACGCACAGCAAGGCCGCCGGCACGGTGTCGCGCAGAAAGGCCACCGGCCGCTCCTCCGCCAGCATCACCCGGTCCACCTGCAGCACCGCCGTGCCCTCAGCCGTCCCCAGATTCAGCGCCTCCTCCGGTCCGGCCAGATGTTCGTCCACCTCCAGCGCCCCCATTTTCACCTTCAGACCGATCCGGGCCGCCAGGGTCTGGATGCTCTCCAGCACCTCCAGCCCGCTGGTGATCACCGGCAACGGGCGGGAGATGAACGTGCCCACCCCCTGCTTGCGCACGATCTGGCCGCGCTCTTCAAAGGTGCGCATGGCCTCCCGCAGCGTGGCGCGCGAGATGCCCATCCGATGCGCGAGTTCCGGCTCGGGCGGCAGCCGGGCGCCCTCGCCGTAATCGGCCAGCAGCGCGCCCAGGGCCTCCTCGGCGCGGGCGTACAGCGGGCGCGGATCGCTGCGCAGTCTGGGTAGCTCCCCTGTCGACATAGACCCTTCATGCTTCCCGGCGGCACAAGCATATCAAGCCGCCGTAGATTGGCTGACTTCGCCTTCTACCCGCGTAACCAGCTCGCGCCACAGCTTCAGCGTTTCCGGCCCCATACGCGCCGCCTCGCTTTCCACGCCGGCCAGATCTATCGGCACCGAGCCGAGACCGCTGAGTGAGAACCGCAGCATATTGCAGATGTCCGCCGGGTGTTTGGACGACCGGCCCTCCGTCCATGCGCGGAGTTTACCGATGGTGATGTCGGTGGGCTGAGCACACCAGACCGAAAATGTGGCGCCGGTCTCGTCCTTGAATGTCCGCCTGATACGGCGGTCGAACGCGACCCGATACTCCGGCTCGCGCTTCATCGGGACCAGATCGGCTTTGACGCCCTCGCCGGTGTCAATTAAGTTGAACATGATACCCATGCGGGTGGAGTTTCGCATCATCACGGGGTCTGCGTAGTATCGCGGAAGTGGAAATCGGGCCGCGAGCGGCTCAAAGTCTTTCTCACGCAAATCCACGAGAATATCCACATCGTAAGTGGAGCGAGTGAGGCCATAAGCCAGCCCGGCGAACGCCCCTACAATCATGTAAGGCGCCTCGATTTCTTCGAGTGCCTTAACCACCTGAATGTAGAAGCCAATCCCGCTCACCGCGTACTCGTCCTCACAGGGGTGAAATGAGCCAGGACTTTCATGTTCAGTTCAGGGAGTGAAAGTTCCGGGAATCGTTCGGCAAGAGCGCCGCGCAGAGCAGCCATCGCCCACGACTGCGCCCGCATGCCGGCGAGAACGCGGTCTTCTGGAGAAAGGCCGGCGATCAGGCGCAACTGAACCCAGTCGGGCGGGTCGAGGCCGCGCACCAGTTCTTCGATCTCCGCGTCTGTCATTCTGCCCTCGCCAGCTTCCTTGCCGCCCGATTGTGCGCTTCGATCAGCTTGCCCTCGTCCACCGTCGCCAGTTGTCCTTCTTTCACCACAAACCGGCCGTGGACCACGGTGTACGCCGCCGGCGCCGGGGCGCAGAACAGGGCGGCGGCCACCGGGTCGTGCTGCGCGCCGGCGAACTCCAGCCGGTTCAAGTCGAGGGCGAAGAAGTCGGCGCAGTTGCCCGGCTCCAGCGAGCCGATGTCGTCGCGGCCCAGCACCTTCGCCCCGCCGAGGGTCGCCAGTTCGAGCGCCTGCCGGGCGGTCATGATGGGCGGGGTCTGCCCATCGGGGGTGGAGAGAGAGGCTCCTTCCAGCGCGGAGGCGAGGCGGGAGAGGAGCATGGCCTGCCTCGCCTCGCCCAGCATGTGGCTGCCGTCGTTGCTGGCCGAGCCATCCACCCCCAGCCCCACCCGCACCCCGGCGGCCATCATCCGGCGGACGGGGGCGACGCCGCTGGCGAGGCGCATGTTGCTGGAGGGGCAGTGGGCCACCCCGCAGCCGGTCCGCGCGTACAGGGCAATCTCGGCCTCGTCCACGTGTACAGAGTGGGCGAACCACACGTCCGGGCCGATCCAGCCCAACTCCTGC
>CAYZNA010000088.1:2692-10833 GCA_964478665.1 uncultured Anaerolineales bacterium | reverse complement strand
CCGGATAGCCGAACTGGAGGAAGAAACCGACTTCGATGCCGCACCGCCGCAATCGCTCTGTGGCGGCGTAGATGTCCTCCACCGTCTGACCTTTGTCCATGGCGTCGAGGATCTTCTGCGAGCCGGACTCGGCCCCCACCCAGACCGTGCGGCAGCCGGCGGACGCCAGCGCCGCCGCTGTCCGCTCGCTCACCAGATCGGCGCGCTGCAGGCACTTAAAGGGCACAACAGCACCGGCCTCGCGGACCAGCGCAGAGAAGCGCTCTATCCAGCCTGGCTTCAGCCCAAAAATGTCGTCCGCGAACCACAGATGATCGGGCGCGTAGGTCTGCTTGAGCCAGCGCTGTTCGGCCACCACGTTTTCCGGGGAACGGGCGTGGTAGCGTTGCCCCCAGATCGGCTTGGCGCACCAGTTGCAGTGATACGGGCAACCGCGCGTGGTGACCATGTTCATGGAGTGGTAGCCGTGCCGCCCTCGCCACAGCGCGCGGTAGCGAGGCAGGTCCGCCAGGTCCCACGCCGGGAAGGGCAGCGCGTCGAGGTCGCGCAGGTCGGGGCGGCGTGGGGTGCGCCCCTCCCCTCCCTGCCGGTCCCGCCACGCCAGCCCGAGGATACCCTCCAGCGGAGCCGCGCTGCGCCCCTCCAGACAATCCAGCAATTCCCCCAGGGTGGCCTCGCCCTCGCCCAGCCGCACGTAGTCCGCACCGTGGGCAAAGTACTGTGGGGAATGATCGGTCACGTCCGCGCCGCACAGGATCACGGTGCAGCCGCGCGCTTTCGCCATGCGCGTCATGGTGAAGCCGGCTTCGCGCATGCGTAGCAGGCACATTTTGCTCAGATAGTTGAAGTTGTCCTCGTAGATCACCGCGTAGCGCGGGCGGTGGGCGTCGAGCGCGGCGGCCCATTCGTCCTCCGACTCGGCCAGCATGGCGTCGAACAGGGCCACGTCATGGCCGCGGGCGCGCATGTAGGCGGCGGCGTACAGCGCGCCCAGCGGGGGGTAGGGCTGCATGGCGGCCCACAGCCCGGGATCGAAGCGCAGGTAGTAGGATTGACCGATGAGGAGGGAGGTCATCGCAGATTCAGGTAGTCCGGGTCGTTACCCAGTTTTCCAGCCGGATGCCAGGTATCCTCGCATAATGCCGGGTATTGTTCGTCACCAGTATCAAGTTCTCGGCCAGAGCTGTACTGGCGATCAGCAGGTCAAAATCGGCAACCATTGTCGGTGTCCAGCAAGTGGGTCATAGGTCAACGTCCAGCGTCGAGACCGTCCGGCTCTCGTAGATTTCAGAGACGATCGTCTCAGCCGGTCGGGAGTCCTCCCATGCGCCGAACGTTGCGAGAAAAGCCTCTGGCAGGCGCTTCCCGTTCTCCCCCGAAACGGGAACGAAACGCATTTCGTCCCGGAGAACACGTCGGACAACATCGGCGATGATATTTTCCAGATCAGCGACGGTGAGGCTGGTGACGAACTGATTGGAAATAGCCAGTGCGGACTTGTTCATTCTGCACCTCCTGCAAACATCGGGTCGGCTCAGCCGGACAACGCCCCCTCGTGCTATTGTACTCCAACTCCCTCAGAATTCACCGAATGCCAGCCCCCGTCCCCCCCGCCACATCGAGCAGACACACCGCTCACACTCCGGCCGCCTCCCCTGCCGGATGGCCCGGCGGAGAGCAATGAATTCGGGGGTGTTGAGGGCGGTGGGCAGCGATAAGCCATCAGCGATCAGCGATGAGCGAGCCGGTCCGGAGATAAAGTAGCACGGCTGCAACCCTTCGGCATCCGCGCCGATCACGGCGGAGAAGCGCGGCGCGTTGCAGCGCACCGCCGGAAACGGGCCGTCGCTGTTGAGCGCCGCAAAGTAGCGCTCCAGCCGGCGCAGCTTGTGCGGCGATTCGGCCACGAAGCCGCAGGCCAGTTCCGGGGCGAACTCGCGCTCCAGCGCGTCCAGCACGGCGCGGAAGCGGGGGAGGTCGGCGGGGCGCAAGGCCAACTCGCGCTCGAAGTCCTCCTGGCGGGCGAAGGCGGCGTGGGTGCTCACATCCACCGGGAGAAACGAAATCTGGCGCACGCCCAGCTCCTGCGCCAGCCGGACAATGGCGGGCAACTGCTCGTAGTTTGCGCGCTGCACGGTGCAGCGCAGGGACACCCATGCCCCCTGCCCGACCGCGGCGCGCACCCCCTCGCACACGGCCTCGAAGGCATCCACGCCGCGAATCAGGCGATAGGCTTCCGGGGTGGCCGCATCCAGTGAGACGGTGATGCGCTGGCACAGCTCCGCCGCCCGCGCGGCGTGTTTTATCAGCGACAGCCCGGCGGTGAGCAGCCACACCCGCAACCCGGCCTCGCGCAGAGTCGCGGCGGCCTGCGCCCAGTCGGGGTGCAGCAACGGCTCCCCGCCGGAGAGCAGCACCGCCCGCGCGCCCAGGCGCCGGAGTTCCGGGGCGAGGGCGCGCACCCGCTCCAGCGGCATGTCCGTCTGGCCGCGCCGCCAGTAGTCGCAGGTGATGCAGCGCGAGTTACAGCGGTCGGTGAGGTACAGAATGGCCAGAGACAGGGCTGCAACCCGGTCAGTGAGCAGGTTAGTCGCGAGGCGAAGATCCATCATTGCTCAACCCGCGTTCTCAACCAGCCGGGCCACTCGCTCCTCAAACCGGCGCAGGGCCAGTCCGCGGTTGTCGTTGAAGTGGCCTTTCACGTGGTCGGCGTCCAGTTGGGCAGCATCCCCGGCCGCGCGGGCGGCGGAGGCGAACTTCCGCAGCTTGCGCCGGCGCTCCCACGCCTCCAGCGCGTGGCCGAGCCAGCCCGAGAGCGGCCACTCCAGCAGACGCTGCGCGAGGCGAACCCAGCCGCGCGGGGCGAGGTCGGGCTGAGGGAGCGGCGCGGGATGGGCGTGAGGCAGGTACCCCTCGGCCCAACGGTTGGCGCGACGCATCTCGGCGTAAACCTGGTGCCCCACCAGCGGCACCATCTGGGCCAGATCGTGTGCGCTGTACAGGTCGCGCTGGCGCTGCTCCAGGGCCGATTGCGAGAGCACGTAGTTGGGGCACAGCTCCACCCCGCGCAAACGCGCCAGCCGCACCAGCGCCACGGCAAAGGCCCGCGCCAGCCAGACGCGGCCCGGCGCAGTGACCAGCAAATAATCAATGTCATCACCGGGCGGGGAGTTGTCCACCGCCAGCGCGCCGGTGACTGCCACCATGCGCACGAACGGCAGCGCCCCCATGCGGGCGCCCCAACGCCGGGCCGCTGGCCAGAGCGCCGCCGAGTGGCGCCGGCGCTCGTCGCGCAGGTGGCCGATCTCGGCCCGGCCACGCACGGCAAAGTAGCCGTTTACTCGCGTCACCCGCGCGGTCAGCCATGGGGAGGTCTCCAGCGCCGTCTGCACGGCCTCCGCCGGCAGCGACGGTCCGATCAGGTAGCGCTGAATCTCAGCCAGGGTAAGCGGGCAGTCGAAAACGTCGGCGTACAGTAACGTGTGCAGGATAGCTTCTTCGATAGAGGCAGGAGTCACCGCCGCTCCTCTGTTGGAAAGTGTGGAAGTCTTCCCGATCAGCGCCCGGAGGTATCATCTCAATAATCTGGGGCGCATGGGGATGCGCCCCCTACGTAGGGCTGGCATCCCCATGCGTTCCCCCGAAATATTGAGATGATACGCCCGGAGGCTATTGTACCCAGAATCCACTCCTGGACAAGTAATCCGGTCTTCCCGAGTCCACTTTCTGTTCAAGTCGAGATCTTGCCACTCGGGTTGCGGCCTGGCAGGCCGGCTTCTCCGCGCCGGAGAAGGGGGCTGGCCCCCGATAGTAGCAATCGAGGGCTGGCGCACTGCGCCGCTGTGAGAGGCGGCACAGTGTGCCAATGGTGGAGTGAATTCAGGCCAGGGGGTGGGGTAAGGGACCAAATCCAGCCTCAGGCAGGAGCACCTTGACGCCTTCCTCCTCAGGCTGGCAGAAGTGCGCCCCTACTTTCCTCTCCACGCCCACAGGAAGATCATCGGCGCTATTGCTTCCCTGTACGTTGACCGAAGCCTCGCCCAGTACGGCGAACGGGCCGGCCTGATCGTGCCGGGCATGGGCGAAGAACTGCTGGATGTGCTCAACTCGCCGGGCTTCATTCCGCGCGAGTTCTGAAAGCCCTGGCCGCTCTGCCGGCCGGTGAACCTCTCTCTGCCCCGACCGTGCCCGACTGGCTGCTCAAGTGCCTCAGCGGGCACGCGGTGAAGGGCGACACCCCCTCCCGGCTGCTGTACGGGCGACCCGCCGGGTCGCCCGTACAGCCTGCCGGCGCCCCCCGAACCCGAGCCATGCTCCGCTTCCGCTTCGTCGTGCGCGGCGCGGACAGTTTCTGCACCACCTCCACCAGCGAGGCCGCCCCGACGGCCCCCTCCGCCACGAGTTGCTGCGCCGCACGACGCGGGCTACCAGGTCCCCATCATTGATGGCGCCCACGCGCGGACCGGCTGTCCACACGCGGACCGGTTGCCCATCCAGGATTCGGCTGCCCACGCGCGGACTGGCCCATCATCCTCTAAGCCCGCTCCCCCGCTCCCCCGCTCCCCAATCCCTATGCCCCGCACCCGCGTTCCGCACCTGCGCTCTTACCGGACATCGTGCACCTCCAATCCATAGCAGGCCGCGCCAAACAGGCCCGCTTCGCTATTCCAGATTACGTGGACCGGCAGTTGCTCCATCATCGGGCGAAAACGCCCCTTGTTGGTGAACGCCGCCATGAACGCGCCCTGCCTCAGTTGAGGCAGTATCCGGGGCGGAATGCCGCCCCCCAGGTACACCCCACCGCTGGCGAGCACCTTCAGGGCAAGGTTGCCGGCCTCGTTGCCCAGGATGGAAAGAAACAGGTCGAGCGTGGCCACGCAGATTTCGGCGCTGCGGCTGGCCGCCGACTGCACCAGGATGGGGGTGTGATCTTCGCTGGCAGCCAGTTGCTCGCGCAACCAGTCCGGCTCCGGGTAGCGGCCGGTGTCCCGCAGAAAGGCGTACAGGTTGGGCATCCCCAGGCCGGAGCACACCCGTTCATAGCTCACGTGATGATGCTCGCGCCACATGTAGCGCAGCAGTTCGATCTCCAGATCGTTCTCCGGGGCAAACGAGGCATGTCCGCCCTCGGTGGCATGGGGCCGGTAACGGGCGCCATCCCACACCACGAACGCTTCCCCCAGGCCGGTGCCCGGGGCAATCACGGCCAGCGGGCCGCGCGGGCGAGGATGCCCGGGGTTGATGGTTTCCAGATCGGCGCCCTCCAGAAAGGGCAGGGCGTGGCCGATGGCCTCCAGATCGTTCAGCAGTTGAACCGGCGCGCCCCCCAGAGACTGGCTGAGCGTGCCGGCGTCCACCGTCCAGGTGAGATTGGTCACCTGCGAGCGGCCATCCACCACCGGCCCGGCCACCCCGAAACAGGCCCGTCCCGGCGCCTGCCCGGCCACGGCCTCCGCCGCCAGAAAAGCCGCCACAATGGCCTCCAGCGAGGGGTAGTCGGCGCTGGGGAAGATGGCCTTGTGCAGCGGCTGGCGCGGCCCGGAGGCGCGGGAATACAGCGCCAGGGCGGTCTTGGTGCCGCCGATGTCCCCGGCCAGCAGCAGGCCGCCGGCCTCCGGCCGATCTGCCCCCTCCCGAAGGACACCGGGACAGGTGTGTCGGGGATCTTCGACAGGTTGTGAGGCCGGCGTGGGCGTCGGACTGGCGGTCATACCGACACAACCGAATCCTCGGCGCCGAACGAGCCGGGCACGTAGGCGTCGGCGGCCCAGTCGTTCTCCCAGCGCCAGCCGTCCAGCAGGTAGCGGAAGCTATATTCGCGGCCGGCCGCCAGCCAGAGCGTGGTGCTGAAGCTGCCATCCTTGCGGCGTTTGAGTGGAGTGGCGGTGGGGTCCCAGCCGTTGAACTCGCCGCAGATCACCGCCAACTCGGCGCCGGCCTCGGCCGGCAGCGAAAAGGTCACCCGGCACTTTTGGCCGGTTTTAGAGTAGGATTTCTTGAGCATACCCGAGCCTCCTGTGTAACGTAGCCGTCTGTATTGCTCAAGTCTACCACAACGCCCGGATGGTGGCGGTCGCAGTCAGGATTCGCGCCCGAATCCGCCGGGGTCCGAATCGAACCGGTGCGACCGGCGCCGCTGGCGCGGATCGAGGCCCTCGGTTCCAGCCTCGACACAGTGGACTTTGTGCCGCTGGAGGACGAAGCCGGGGAGGCCACTCTGGCGGAGATGCTGCGCCGGGAAGCCGCTGCCGGGGCCGGGCTGATCCTGCTGGCCGGGGAAACCGCCATCATGGACCGCCACGACATCGCCCCGCGCGCCATCGAGCGCGCCGGGGGCGAGGTGTGACCTGCTTTGGCGCGCCGGGCTGCGCCCGCAGTCGCAAAGCCAACGTGGTGGATTGGGTGCTGCCGTGGCTGCAGGCCGGGGACGGCCTCACCCGCGCGGACATCGTCGCGCCGGGGCCGGGGGCCTGCTGGAGGACATCCCGGAGCGCCCCATGCCGCGCTCGCGGGCCGGGCGCTAAAGTTGACATTTCAGACACCATGCCCGGCAGGGGCACCACGAAGGATGAAAATGGGCGGAGCCATTTTTAGATCGGCGGTCCAGCGTTCAGATGAGCCGCGTCAGCCAGCACACGCACCCCTGCCAGCACCTTTCGTGCAGGGCGGTCGGGTTCAGCGCCCGGCTTCAGCCGGGTCGCGGGGTACCGGGCAACCTCTGCTTGCGGGTCGTGTACTCACAGCGGCGGAATGTGCAAATCGGCGCTGGTGGCAAGAGGCCCTTGCCCTGCCCGGTTCGGGCATCCGAGCAGCCCGTCGGTGCGCGGTTCATCATCTGACTGTACCGCATGCCCGGGACTCGGCGTGCGTCTTGCTCCGAATTATGCAGCTTTGCTCGACCGCTTCTCGAATGGCCTCCTTTGTGATGCTGTTGTTCCATTCTTCGATAATGGTCTCCCATGCCATCCCGCTCGCCACCTGGTCAAGCACGTCTGAGACCAGCACCCGTGTGCCGCGAAAAGTCGGCTTCCCATGACAGATTTTGGGGTCGCTCACGATATGGCGGCCCATCAATTGAACCTTACGCAACTCTTTTCGCATGGTCATTCTCTCCGTGATAGATTGCCACGAATTATAGCCTGAAGTCGTGTTACGTGTGGCCGCCCAACGCACAGTTGTGCGGACTGGCGGCGTAGGCCGGGCTTCCCCATGCCCGGCGCCCCCTTTCCAGCAATCCCGCTCTACAGGCCGGCCCCTCCGCCCGCTCAATTGCGAAAGCCAGTCCGCTCCAACGGGTAGTGGGACGAAATCGCGGCCGGTCGCCGCGCACCCACCCCGCTTCTCCCCGCTAATACTCCTGTCGCCTCACAGTGTACGCGCATTTTGTCTACGAGTCAACAAGCAAACCCGCCACCCGACATACAACTACCGGCCCGCCTCGCGGCCCGCGACTGCCGGCCCATAGGTAGATTTGCCTCTTGACACCGGGCAGTCATTTGCCGTATTGTAATGTCACAGCACAGCCGCCCCAATAGCACGCGGCCCCCGCGTTGCACGCCCCGAGTACAGAGAGGAGACTTATATGAAACACCGCACGAGATGGTTCACATTTATGGTAATGGCGGCGATTCTGTTCGCCGCGTTTGCGGCGCCCGGGCCTGCCGCTGCTGCACAGCGCGCCCAGGCCGGCGCCGCCGCTGACGCCCCCACCATCCCCTGGCCCGTACACCTGGACGGAGAGTACTGCTGGGATGGTCACTCCTGTGGCGGCGTCAACTGGTACCTGAACAGAGACCTGACCTTTTACGACGACTCCGGCAATGTCGGCGCGTGGAGGTACAGGTCCAACACGCTCACCATGCAGTACTATGCCGGCTGCTACCCAACCTATGTCGGGTATAGAACGGGCACGCAGTTTGCGGGAGAGATGAACTGCACCGACGGCAGCGGCGGGCATGGCACCTGGTCGGCCCACTATGTCCCCGGCGCCCAGCCGGCGACCGGAAAAAGCAGCGGGTTAAGCCCTGCCGGGCCGTAGTTCCTCTGGGGCATCCGGGCGGCTCGGTGCTGATCGCTCAGGGGGCATGCCCCGTACATATCGAGCAGGGCAAAGACTCAATAGGGGGGACATGCGCCCAAAC
>CAYZNA010000088.1:0-2682 GCA_964478665.1 uncultured Anaerolineales bacterium | reverse complement strand
TGCCAGCGGCGCCCCCACTATCGTCTGGCCGGTACACATTTCGGGTACCCAGTGCTGGGTCGGTTCCCGCTGTTCCTATATCCAGTGGGACTTGAACAAGAACAAGACCTTCGAGGACGGCGCCGGGAGCCGCGGCGTATGGAAGTACAGAGCCAACACGCTGACCGTGCAGTACACGGACGGCTGCTACGCGACCTTCACCGGCGACCGATTCAACGGCGACCAGTTTTGGGGTGAAATGAACTGCCGCGACGGCAGCGGCGGGCATGGCACGTGGTCGGGTTTCCGTACCTCCGGTAGCCGGCTGGCGACCCAACAAAGCTCCCCGGGGCGGTCTGCCGGGCGGTAGTTCCTTCGAGGCATCCGGACGGCCCGTGGTTGAGAGCACCGGGAGCATACCCCGCAGAGATCGGGCCACGCAGCCATTGCAGAAGCGGGACCACGCGCCCACACACAAGACGCCAACCGGCCGGTTGGCGTCTTGTGTTGCGCGGCCGCGTCGGTTTTCCGCTGCTCGTCCGCTCGTCCGGCGCACTTGACAGATGCCTGGCGGCAGGCTAGAATCGGTTCATATATTGAACCGCTGTTTCACAATATGCAGACGCAGGAACCGTACCCCGGCACGCAGGCAGTGCAGCGCGCCATTGCGCTGCTGAAGACCTTCAGCGATGAGCAGCCCGAACTGGGGCTGAGCGAGCTGGCCCGCGCCGTCAACTTGAACAAGAGCACCGCCTACCGGCTGCTGACCGCGCTGGAGAGCGAGGGCATGCTGGCCCGCAACCCGGCCACGGACGGCTACCGCCTCGGCCCGGAGATCATCGCGCTGGGGGGCCGGGCGCTGCGAGGGACCGATTTGCGCTCCGCTGCCCGCCCGGAACTGGAGAGGCTGGCCGCGCAAACCCTGGAAACCGCCACGCTGGAGATTCCGGCCGGCAACTGGCAGGCCGCAGCCGGCGCCGGCGGGCTGCCCGAGGTGCTGATCCTCGACGAAGTCGCCGGGGGCCACACCATTGGGGCCTCGCAAGAGATTGGCACCCGCTGGCCAGCCCACGCCACCTCCACCGGCAAGGCCCTGCTAGCCGCGCTGCCCGAGGCCGAGCGCGAGGCCGCGCTGGGCAGCCCCTTCCCCCGCCCTACCGAGCGCACCCTGACCGGGGCGGCCCTGGCCACAGAGTTGGACCGGGTCCGGGCGCAGGGCTATGCGGTTGCGGTGGAGGAACTTGAGCCGGGGTACACAGCGGTCGGCGCGGCGCTGCGGGACTACACCGGCCGGGCGGCGGCGGCGATCAGCGTGGGCGGGCCGAGCGTCCGTTTTGGCCCGGAGCGGGTGGCCGAGATTGCGGCGCTGGTAAAAGCAGCCGCCGAGGCCATTTCGCGCAGGCTGGGCTACGCCGGCGCCGAAGTCGGATGAAGGCCATCCTCCAATCTCCAATCCCCAATCTCCAATCTCCACTTACCAATTACCACTCCCGCCCCCCGCCATGCTCCTCCCCACCCCCCTCCACCCCCGCACCGCCCCACTGTGCCAGCAGCAAAACTGGCGCCCGTGGGCGGGATACATGGCCGCCGGCTCGTACGAGGCCAGCCACGACCGCGAGTACTGGGCCATCCGCAACGCCGCCGCGCTGATTGACGTCTCGCCGCTGTTCAAGTGCCACATCTCCGGCCCGGACGCCGCCCGCCTGCTGGACCGGGTAGTGACCCGCGACGTGAGTCGCTGCGCGGTGGGTCAGGTGCTGTACACCCCGTGGTGCGACGAGCACGGCAAAGTGATTGACGATGGCACAGTGGCCCGGCTGGACGAGACGGCCTTCCGTCTGACCTCCGCCGATCCCGCCCTGCGCTGGCTGCACCTCAACGCGCCCGGCCTGCGGGTGCAGATCAGGGACGTGAGCGACACACTGGCCGCCCTCGCGTTGCAAGGCCCCCGCTCGCGCGAGATTCTCAACAGCATTTCGGATGTGAGTCTGGATGGTCTGCGCTACTTCCGGCTGGCCGATGCCCGGCTGGACGGCCTGCCGGTGACGATTTCCCGCACCGGCTACACCGGCGACCTGGGGTACGAGATCTGGGTCCCGGCCGGGGAGGCGGTCCCGTTATGGGATGCTTTGACCCGCGCCGGGACCGGGTTCGGTCTCGCCCCGGCCGGAATCCTGGCCCTGGACGTGGCCCGCGTGGAGGCCGGGCTGCTGATGGCCGAAGTGGATTACGTCTCGGCGAAGCGGGCGCTGATCGAAGCGCGCAAGTCCTCGCCCACCGAATTGGGGTTGGGCTGGGCGGTAGCGCCGGAGAAGGGGTATTTCGTCGGGCAGCGGGCACTGCGGGCCAGGCAGCAGCGCGGCCCGGCGTGGGACCTGGTGGGGCTGGAGGTGGATTGGGAGACGCTGGAGCGGCTGTACCGGGCGGAGGGCCTGCCGCCGCAACTGCCGGCGGTGGCGTGGCGGACCAGCGTGCCGGTGTTCTCGCTGGGCCGGCAGGTAGGCTACGCCAGCAGCGGCTGCTGGTCGCCGCTGCTCAAGAAATACCTCGCTCTGGCGCACGTGCGGCCCGGCTATGCGCAATCGGGGACGTTGTTGACGATGGAAGTGACGGTGGAGCACCAGCGCAAATGGGCGCCGGCGCGGGTGGTGAAGACGCCGTTTTACGAGCCGGGGTGGAAGAGGGGCTGAGTCAATCGCTGTA
>CAYZNA010000087.1:0-10885 GCA_964478665.1 uncultured Anaerolineales bacterium | reverse complement strand
TTTTTAATGATACGGCGACCACCGAGGTCTACACTGCTTGCTACACTCTTTCCCTACGCGACGCTCTTCCGATCTGGCCTGTGCCGCACCTGTCGCGAGGCCGGCGTGCAATACGTGGACACCCTGCGCGACGACGACCTGCCCGGCAAGCCGGGCGACCCGGCCCATTCCTACCTCGGGCTGATGGTGGAAAACGTGAAGACCATGGCCGCAGCCCTCGGCGGGGACCCCGGCCTGATTGCCAACTTCGACGCCGCCAATCTGCCCGGCGCGGATAACGCTGTGCAGCAGCAGCAGTAACGTGGACCCGCTGGTCGAACTCAACCACGTCAGTTTTGGCTACGGCGCGCAGCCGGTGCTGGAAGAGATCAACCTGCACCTGCACCCCGGCCAGTTCGCCGCGCTGGTTGGCCCCAGCGGGGCAGGCAAGACCACCCTGCTCAAGCTGATCCTGGGCACGCTGCGCCCTGGCCGGGGCGAACTTTGCCTGCACGGGAAGGCGCTCAACCGGGGCAATGCCCCGCGTGTGGGCTACGTCCCCCAACTGCAAACCGTGGACTGGAACTTCCCGGTGACCGTGGAGCAGGTAGTGCTGATGGGCCGGGTGCGCGCGTCCGGCGTCTGGCCCTGGCCCACCGCCGGGGAGCGGCGCCTGATGCGGGAAACCCTGGAGCGGCTGGGCATCGGCGCGCTAGCCCGGCAGCACATCCTCAATCTATCCGGCGGCCAGCAGCAGCGCGTCTTCCTCGCCCGCGCGCTGATCTCCGAGCCGGACTTGCTGGTGCTGGACGAGCCAACCAGCGGGGTGGACCTGGCCACCGCCGAGAACATTCTGCACATGCTGGCCGACCTCAACCGGCAAGGCATCACCATTTTGATGACTACCCACGACCTCAACGCCGCCGCCACCCACCTGCCGTGGGTGGTCTGCCTCAACCGGCGGGTGATCGCCCAGGGCCCGCCGGACGAGGTCTTCACGGTAGAGAACCTCAACGCCACCTATCAGGGCGAAATGCTGGTCATCCGCCAGGATGGCATGCTGTTCGTGCAGCAGAAGCCCCACCCCCACAGCTATCACGATGTGGTCCCCAGCCCGGTGCCGGGGGCGCACCCCCTGCCCGGGAAGGAGGCGGCGCGCGACGATGGACGCCTTGCTAACACCATTTCAGTTTGAGTTCTTCCGCAACGGCACCCTGGCCGCGGTGCTGGTGGGCGGCCTGTGTGGGCTGATCGGCGTGTACATCGTGCTGCGCGGCATGAGCTACATCGGCCACGGCCTGTCGCACGCCATCTTCGGCGGGGCAGTGGTGGCGTTCGTGATGACGTGGAACTTTTACGTCGGGGCCGGCATCTGGGGCTTTCTGGCGGCATTGCTGATCAATCAAACCGTGCGCCGCACCCGCATCAACGCCGACGCCGCCATCGGGGTGATCACCACCGCCAGCTTTGCGGTGGGGGTGGCGCTCATCAGCCGCTACCGGCGCTTCACCCGCTCCTTTGACGCCGCGCTGTTCGGCAACATCCTCGGGGTAAGCGCCCAGGACGTGCTGGTGGTGGCCGGGGTAACGCTGATGGTGGCGGCCATCGTGTTCTTCCTTTACAAGCAACTGCTGTTCACCGCCTTCGACGCCGAGGTAGCGCAGGTGTACGGCGTAAACACCGGCTGGGTGGATACCCTGTTTGCCCTGGCGCTGGCCGCCGCCCTGATCGCCTCCATGCAGATCATGGGGGTCACCCTGATCGCCGCCGCGCTGGTCATCCCGGCCATCACCGCCCGCTTGCTCACCGACAGCTTCAATCGTATGATTCTGCTCTCCACCGGCCTGGGCGCGCTCACCGGACTGGCCGGCATGTACCTGAGCTTCTACGTGGACGTGGCCTCCGGCGCCACCATCGTGCTGCTGCAGGCCAGCCTGTTCGGGCTGGTGCTGGCGTTCACCTCGCTGCAAAAGCGCGCCGCGCGCCGCTTGCTGGATGTTCACGTGTAGCCGCTTCCCTCTCCCCCCACCATGCCCCCTTCCCCTCACCCCCTGCTCTCCAACGACCGCCGCTGGTCGGCGCTGCTTGCCGCGGTGCTGCCGCTGGGCGGGCTGTGGACCTGGCTCTCCGCCGCGCCGGCCTCCGCCACCACCGGCGGCCTGACCCCCGGCCCGCGCGAGGGCTTCCTGGCCCCGGACTTCACCCTCGACCTGCTGGGCGGCGGCCAGATCACCCTGTCCGACCTGCGCGGCGGAACCGCCGCGTCAGCGGGCAAGGTGGTCATCATCAACCTGTGGGCCTCGTGGTGCCCGCCCTGCCGGGCCGAGATGCCGGCCCTGCAGCGCGCCTATGAGGCCTACCGCGAGCGCGGGCTGGAGGTGCTGGCGGTCAACACCACCCATCAGGACAGCGAGGCCGAGGCGGCGGCCTTCGTGCGCGAATACGGCCTGACCTTTCCCGTTCTCCTCGACCGCACCGGCGAGGTGAGCGCCCGCTACCAGTTGCGCGCCCTGCCCACCACCTTCTTTGTGGACCGGCGCGGAGTGATCCGCAAAGTAGTGCTGGGCGGCCCCATGAATGACGCCACCATCCAGAGCAACGTGGAGCAGTTGTTGCAGGAGACGCCCTGATGTTCCCCATCTTGCAACTGGGGCCGCTGGCCCTGCAACTGCCGGGCCTGTTCCTGTTGCTGGGCGTGTGGCTGGCGACGTGGTTGCTGGAGCGGGAGGCCATCCGGCTGCGGCTCTCCCCGGCCGCCGCGACCAACATGGCCTTCTATGGGCTGCTGGCCGGGCTGGTCGGGGCGCGCCTGTGGTACGCAGGGCAGTTCCTCAGCGTGTACCTGCAGAACCCGCTCAGCCTGCTCTCGCTCAACTTTGCCACCCTCTCGCCCGGCGGCGGGCTGGCCATCGGTCTGCTGGTCGCACTGTGGCTCGGCCAGCGCAAAAGGCTGCCACTGTGGCCCACGCTGGACGCGCTGGCGCCCGGGCTGGCGGCCTTCGCCGTGGCGCTGGGGCTGGCGCACCTTTCCAGCGGGGACGCCTTCGGGGCGCCCACCGCCCTGCCGTGGGGCATCCGCCTGTGGGGCGAGACCCGCCACCCCTCGCAGGTCTACGAGATCATCGCCGCCGGGCTGATTCTGCTGGCCGTGCTGCGCCTGCAGCGAATGCCGGCCCCCGATACCTTCGGCAATCGGGGACCGGTGACGCCCCCTCCGGCTGGCTACACCTTCCTGCTGTGGGCGGCCCTGACCGCCGCCGCCCGCCTGCTGCTGGAGGCCTTTCGCGGCGACAGCCTGCTCTGGCCGGGCGGGCTGCGCGCCGCCCAGGTGATCAGCCTGGGGTTGCTGCTGATCGCCCTGTGGGGCCTCAGGGCACGTTATCGCCTGTCCCGCCCTGCGCCGCCGGAATGAGGCGGCGCGGGGTGCGGCTCGGGCAAATAGCAACTGCCCCGGCCCCTGGGTTCGTCCCTGGGCCGGGGCGCTTGTGTTGTGAGGAGAACACGGACTGGCAGAATTGAACGGATTTGTGCTCCCCAATCCGTTTCATCCCGCGCATCCGTGTTCTACCCATCCCCGGAGTATAATGTCTGTGCCCGGGCAGTAGTGCAGCGCACAGACGACACTATCAAGCCCCAGGTTGGAGGTGATCCATGACCCTGTTGGAAGTGAAACAACAAATGCACGCGATGGTGGATAGCCTGTCGGAGATCAAGTTGGCCCTCGCCCTGGACTTCCTGCAATTCCTGGCACAGCGTGATACCGCAGCCGAACTGCTCTGGATGCAGATGCACTCGGACGCCTACCGGGAATGGCTGGGAGAGGAGAACGACGTTTACGACCGGGTGTTCGCCAATGTATCAGCGGGGTGACGTCGTTCTGTGCCGGGTGCCAATGCCTTCCACCGGCCTGACACAGTTCAAACTACGTCCTGCAATGGTTGTTTCCAAAGACACGAACAACCGTCGCCTTACGGATGTCATCGTCGCTCCCTGCACTTCTAATGTTTCCCGGCACGAGGAGCCAACGCAGTACTTGATTGACGGTCCCGAGATTGCCGCCGCCGGTATTCGCGTCCCATCGGTCGTCAAGTGCGAGTCACTCTTGACCCTGCCCGGGACGCTGATCCTCCAGAGGCTGGGGCGGCTGTCCGAGGCCGGGATGAAGGCAGTTGACAATTGCCTGCGAGACGCCCTGAATCTGTAGAGGCATTTCCCCCTCCACGATCCCCTGTCTCGGTCCCGGCTGGCGCCATTCCCCGGCGTGGACCTGCCGCGCGCTGGTCTTCGCCGCCGCGCTGCTGGCGTGCTCGCCCCGGAGCAATCGAAGGAACTGCTCGGAAAGATTATCGGCGCGTTGCCGGGGTTGGGGGGGAAGACAGGGGATGGGGATGGGAGGAAAGCCGAATGACTCGGGAACAGAGCCAGTTGCATCCCGGAGGCCGCCCATGCTCCCCAACAGACTCACCGACCGCGTGCGCCTGCTGCGCCGGGCTTTTCCGCTGAGCCTGGCGACGCTGGTCATCCTGTATCAGCTCGGGCCGGCCCGCTGGGTGCACGACCACGTCACCGACGCCGCGCACTTCGCACTCGAAATCCTGTTTTACGGCACCGCCGGCCCGCTGCTCAGTTACTGGGCGCTCACCCGGCTGGAGCACTGGCTGGTGGAGAAGGAACAGGCCGAACGCGAGGCCCGCCTCACCGAGGGGCGCCTGGCCGCCATCAGCGCCGCCTCAGCCGACGCCATTCTGGGCCTGGACCCTGCCGGGCGGATTGAGTCGTGGAACCGGGGCGCCGAGCTGCTGTTCGGCTACGCCGCCGATGAGATTCGCGGCCGGCCGCTGACCGAGCTGTTGAGCAGTGGCCAGGCTGCCGGCGTGGAGTACCAGTGGCTGGCAAACGCCGTGCGGGAGGCCGGCTTTGTGCGCGGCCACGAGACCGCCTGCCGGGCCGCCGGGGATGAGGTGGTGATGGTTGACCTGACCGCCACCCTGCTCACCGGCGAAGAGCGCCAACCGTCGGGCATGTCGGTCATCTTGCGCGACGTAACCGAGCGCAAGCGCCGCGAGAGCGAAATCCGCCGCCTGAACGCCAGCCTGAACGAGCAAATTGCCGCCCGCACCCGCGAACTGGCCGAAAAGGTGGAACAACTGGCGCGGGCCAACGCCGAACTGCAGGAACTGGACCGCACGCGCTCCGAGTTTGTCTCGCTGGTCTCGCACCAGATCCGCGCCCCGCTGACCAACATTCGCGGCGCGACCGAACGCATGCGCGCCGGCTGCAGCGTGCTGAAGACCACCTGCAGCCGCATGCTGGTCATTGTAGATCTGCAAGTGGCCCGCCTGGGCCGGCTGGTACAGGACGTGCTCAGCGCTGCCCGGGCCGAGGCCGGGGAACTGGTGCTGCACCCCGAGCCGATCTCGGTGCTGCCGGCGATGGGTCAGATCATCGAGCAAATCCGCACCCGCACCGCCAACCGCCCCTTCCACCTCTTCGCTCCGCCCGGCCTGCCGCTGGCCTTCGCCGACCGCGATCGGGTGGCGGAGGTGCTGGCCAACCTGTGCGACAACGCCGACAAATACGCGCCGGGAGGCACGGCAGTCGTGCTCACGGCGCGCGCCAGCGAGACCGAGGTCACGCTCTCGGTGGCCGATTCCGGCCCCGGCATCCCACCCGGCGAGCTCGGGCGCATCTTCGACAAGTTCCGCCGGGCCGACAGGGGCGACGCCCAGGCCGCCTACGGCTACGGACTGGGGCTGTTCGTCTGCCGCCGGCTGGTGCAGGCCATGGGCGGGCGCATCTGGGCCGAGAACGCGCCCGGCGGCGGGGCGGTGATCTCCTTCACGCTGCCGGTCGCCAGATCGTGAGGCGCGCCCCGATGAACCCGGCTACCATTCTGCTGATTGACGATGACCCCACCCTGCTGGAGTTGCTCGCCGGGCACCTGCAGGCCGCCGGCTACCGGGCACTGTGCTCTCCGGACGGCGCGGCCGGCCTGCGCCAGGCAAGGGAGGCCCATCCCGACCTGGTGGTGCTGGATGTGATGATGCCGGGCATGGATGGCTGGGAGGTGTGCGAACGGCTGCGGGCAGAGGCGCACCTGCCCATTATCATGCTGACGGCCAAAGGCGAAGAGCTGGACAAGCTGCGCGGCTTTCGCCTGGGCGTGGATGACTACGTGACCAAGCCCTTCTCCTTTGCCGAAGTGACCGCCCGCGTGGGCGCCGTGCTGGCCCGCGCCGCCCGCGCCCCGCACCCCACCCACACCGTCACCAGCGGCGATCTGACCGTGGACCTGGACCAGCGGCGCGTCACCCGCGCCGGGGGGGCGCTGGACCTCACCCCGACCGAGTACCGCCTGCTGGAAACCCTCGCCCGCCACGCCGGCCGCACCGTGCCCACCGAGACCCTGCTGGCTGAGGCCTGGGGGCCAGGCTACGTCGGCGAGGTCGAGCACGTCAAGCACTACATCTGGACCCTGCGCAAGAAGATCGAGGCCGACCCCGGCGACCCGCAGCACATTCTCACCGAGCGAGGGTTCGGGTACCGGTTTGAGTGAGCGCCGCCGAACTCGACCGGGTTGCCTGTGCTCCGCTACGTGCGGATCGGAATCCCCATCCCCTTGCCGCCCAGCGTGATCGCCAGCCGCAGCGCCTCCCGCCTCAGCCCGTAGGGGGCCAGCCACCACTGCTCGAACAACACCTTGCCCCAGTGCCACAACGCCCCCAACCGGCGCAGTTCCACCTGTGGCGAGGGCTCGGCGAAGAAGTCGCCGTAGGCGAAGCCGGCTATACCCTCTCCGGCCTCCAACATGCAGTACCCGTCCCCGCAGAATTCTTCGGCCGGGCCGGGGCCGGTGATCTCGCCGGCAATGCGCCGGGCGACGACCTCGGCCTGCGCGTGGGCGAACACGCCCGCTTTGGGCAGGACCATGGGCACATCCGGCTTCCAGCGCCCGGGGATCGGAATGGCGGTCACATCGCCGAGGGCATACACATTCTCGTGCTTTGTCGTCAGCCTGGCGCGGTCCACCGGAATCCAGCCGGCCTCGTTAGCCAGCCCGGATTCCCGAACCACGCGCGGGCTGCGATGCGGCGGGATGGTCACGAGCAGGTCGTATTTCACCGGGCTGGTCACCTGAGCCGCTGCCACAGCCTCGAAGGTGAGTTCGCGAGCCGTGGGATTTACCGCCGTCAACTTGTGCAGGGGGTGGAACACCACTCCTTTGCCGGTCAGCATTTGCCTGACCGCATCGCCCAGCGCCGGCCCGGCCACCGGCATGGGTTGAGGCTCCGGCGTGAACAGATGCACTTCCACTTTGTCACGGATGCCGCGCCGCCGGAAGGTGTCGGCGATCAGCATGGCCCCCTCGTGCGGCGCGCCGGGGCACTTATAGGGCATAGCGGCCACGACCACAGCCACCGTCCCGCCCGCGAAGGTTTGCAGGGCATCGCGCAACTTCGCCGCGCCCTCGAACGAGTAGAAGGTGTGAGCCGCTTCCGCCAGGCCGGGTATGGCCTGCGGAGCCAGATCTGCGCCGAGCGCGACGATCAGATAGTCGCCACTCAGGGCCTGCCCACCCTCGGCCCGCACGCCGCGGTTGGCCGGGTCTATCGCCTGCGCTTCGGCCACGACCAGCTCGATGCCGGGGCGCACAAGCCTCCGCACGTCGCACGAGATTTGCTGCGGCTGCCGGTCGCCAGTCATCAGCCACAAGAACGAGGGGGCGAAGGCGTGGCGGGCGTTCTTCTCGATCAACATCACGCGGTGCTGGTCCGGCAGCAGCCGCCGCAGCTCGTTGGCCGCCACCAGCCCGCCCACACCGCCGCCCAACACAAGAATGGTCTTTCCGGTCATTGAACTATCCTCCATGGCAGTAAGCAATCGTAAAAGAATAAGTTCCGTCAAGACCCTGAGGGTCTCGAAGACCCTCAGGGTCTGAAACCGCTCTGCCCCCGGCGGCAGTCTACCGGTCGGGGCGCGGTTACCGCGCCCGTATCGCGCCCCGACAGGCGCCCGTACTCGGCCCGCACGGGGCCGCCCGGTTCAGCATCAGGTATCGCAGAAAGGATGCAACACCTTGAACGCCTCGGCGTAGGTGTAGCCGCGCCCGGCGCCGTAGTCCTGGTTGCAGTGGCTCATCTTCACTGCCAGGTCGCGCAGGTGGCCCACCTGACTGGCGTGGGCCTCGATGGCCTGCATCTTGCGCGGAAAGGTGGACGTGATGTCCACCCATTCGTCTGGCCGGTCGCTGCCATACAGGTAAACCTCCTCCACACGATGTGCTTGAAGTCCGCCGGCCAGTTGCTCGGCGAAGAAGTGCGGATTTCCGGCAGCCAGCACCGCGTCCAGTGCCGCCAGCCCGGCAGCGCGATGATCCGGATGGAGCTGGTAGGGTCGCCACGCATCCCAGGCCAGCAGCCGTTCCGGCCGGAACAGGCGGATGTGATAGGCCAGTGCCCTCACCAGCCCGGCCGCCCCGGCCAGTTCACCGTCGGCATAACCAAGCCAGACAATGTCACGGATGCCCAGCAGGCGGGCGGCGCTGTCTTGCTCGGCCCGGCGCAGGCGGGCCAGCTCCAGCGGGTCATCGTCGGGGTTCTGGCTACCTTTGCTGCCATCGGTGCAGACCAGCAGGCGCACGCTCCATTCCCCGGCGCTCCAACGGGCCAGGCTACCGCCGCTGGTGAATTCCGCATCGTCGGGGTGCGCCGCGATGACCAGCGCGGTTTTCTCCGTCACGCTGCGCTGCCTCCATTGGCGCGGCCAGCCGGCGCCGCCCCGTTGCGCAAGAAGATAGCGGCAAAGGGACAGGCAGGCAGGCAGTCACCACAGCCGTTGCAGCGGCTGACTTCAACCAGCGCCGGTTCGTCGGCATCCACCTTCACCACTGCGCGCGTTCTGCACACCAGCCGCGCCAGGCATGGATCACACGCCTGACAGATTTCCCAGTTCACTTCGGCCCGCAGCACGTCTGATGTTGCCCCCGCTTCGCGTCCGCTCTCCGCACGATCTCGCGCCTCACGTCTCAGAAAACCAGCACCTGGTCCGCCTCCAGCGTCCACTCACCGAACAGGTCCATGCTGCCAACCTGAATGCCATCCACGCTGATCTCCGGCCCGATCCCGCGGGCTTTTGCGCAGGTGCCTCAGGTGGCCACTTCACCGCGCCGGGCCAGGGCGCTCATCATGCGCTCGATGTTGTAGTAGCCCTCGTGGGTCTCCTGCCTGGCAATGGCGCACTGCACCCCATCGCCAATCAGGAACACCCGCACGCTGGCCTGGGGGCGCTTGATCAGGTTGAGCGCCAGCCGCAGCGCGTTGTATGGGCGCTCGCTGCCGTACGGTCCATCGTTGATCACGATCAGGTACTTTCGCCCGGCCTCAGACATAAGATCGCCTTCCTGTGTGCTCTACCCTCGAACCGATTGCGCCAGCTCGACCCCTGCCCGCAGGTTCTCCAGCAGAACCTCGCGCATCAGGTCGCAGGCCTGGATGATTTTGGGATTGCTCAAGCGGTAATAGACATTCGCGCCCTCGCGGCGCCCGACGACGATTCCCTTCTGCCGCATGATTGCCAGATGTTGGGAGAGGTTGGCCTGAGCGATGTTCATCGCCTGCATCAGCTCTCCCACGGTTCTCTCGCCCTCCCGCAGTTGGTCAATAGCCGCCAATCGTCTGGGATTGGAGAGAGTCTGGCAGATGCTGGCGTGCAATACGTACAGGTCCTGTTTCATTGTGTTTCCTGAGGATATTAGCAGCTTCGAATATTCTAATGGGAATTATCGAAGGCGTCAAGCCCTCCGCGTCGTCGCGTCGTCGCGATGGCAAACGCCGGACGACACGGTTCACAAGACCGACGCGGTGTAACTACTCAGCCCGGCGGTTAGACGCTACGCGCGCGCCAACAGCAGCCAGGTCGGCCTTCGCCGACTAACCTGCGGAGGCGGGCTTCGTTGTTGTTGCCGCGACACTTGCACCTGCGCTGCCAGTGCAGGTGTTTCAATCGCCCGGCCAAAGGGTCTGGCAGTTACCCCCATTTGCCTTTTTCGCGCCAGTCAGTGTATCATCACCGTCTGCAACTGGCAACATCGGGCAAATCTCACCTCCAAATTCCAAACTCCAGAGGCTCAAAGATCAAAATGACAGACCAACCCATCCCCGTCGGCCAACGCGCACCCGACTTCACCCTCGAAGCGACCGGCGACAAAACGCCAGTGAGTCTCGCCGAACTGCGCGGCAAGACCGTCGTGCTGCTCTTCTACGTGCTCGACTTCACCGGCATCTGACGAATTGAACTCCGCGCGTTTCAGGAGAACCTCTCCCGGTTCGCGGAGTCGAATGCTCAGGTGCTGGGCATCAGCGTGGACAGCGTACATTCGCATCGGGCCTTCGCGGACGAACTCGGCGGCATCACCTTCCCCCTGCTGGCCGACTTTCACCCCAAAGGCGAAGTGGCGAAGTTGTACGGCCTGTGGCGCGAGGACAAGGGTCTCAGCCGCCGCGCAGTCGTCATCGTAGATCGAGAGGGCATCGTCCGTCATGTCGAGGTGATCCCCACCGGCGCGCCGGACGTGGAAGCCGTTCTCCGGGCGGTCCGGGACATCGGCGCTTGATAGATCACGTTTCAACCCCTCCCCCGACCCCTCCCCGAAGCGGGGAGGGGCGCCGACCTTGATAGACCACGTTTCAACCCCTTCCCCGACCCCTCCCCGAAGCGGGGAGGGGCGACGACCTTGATAGATCACGTTTTGACCCCTCCCCCGACCCCTCCCCGAAGCGGGGAGGGGCGCCGACCTTGATAGATCACGTTTTGACCCCTCCCCCGACCCCTCCCCGAAGCGGGGAGGGGCGCCGACCTTGATAGATCACGTTTTGACCCCTCCCCCGACCCCTCCCCGAAGCGGGGA
>CAYZNA010000086.1:6499-10891 GCA_964478665.1 uncultured Anaerolineales bacterium | reverse complement strand
TCAGCCGCAGGGCCGAGGCGCCGGCCCCGTCCGCGCGCACGAGGCTCAGGCTGAACCCGCCGCACATGGTCGCGCAGTGCACCGAGGCCAGAACGCTGGCGGTGAAGATGAGAAGGAGTTCAGGGAAGGTCATTGACCCATCAACGACGAGTGCTGAGTGGCGCGTGACGAGATATGCGCACGTCACACGCCACTCGTCACAGGCATGTTAGTGACTCGCTCCGGGCGCTTCCGGCGAGTAGATGTCGGAATTCCAATCCCCCGACACTACCAGAGCGCCAGCGGCGCCTTTGCTCGCCCGGTAGATCGCGTGATCCACCAGCAGATACGTCCCCGGTTCGTCCAACTTAAACTCGAACGCCGACACCGACCCCGGCGGCACGTACCAGGTTTCCTCGTTCGTCGTCACCGGCGTGTCGAACGCGCCCGTGAAGACGTGGTCGAAGATCTCTCCGATGATGTGGAAGTTGGAGCCGACGTTCGGTCCGCCCACGCCGAAGAACAGCCGCACGGTCTCCCCGACGTTGGCCTGAAGGGGGTAGAGATTCGCCAGCGCGTCGGTGCGTCCGTTGAAGGTGAAGTACTCCGGCTGCTCGGCGGCGGCCTTGGTCTCGCTGAACACCTGATGGCCCGGTGTGCCGCTGGCGCCGGTGGTGTACCAGTCGCCCTGCATCACGTAGAACTCGCGGTCCACGGGCGGCAGGCCGCCCTTCGGTTCCACGAGGATCGCGCCGTACATGCCCTGCGCTATATGGTGCCACGGCGGCGCGAAGGCGCAGTGGTAGACGTAGATGCCCGGGTTGAGCGCCTTGAAGGTCAGCGTCTTGGTTTCGCCGGGGTTGACGTTCAGCACGGCCGCGCCACCCCCTGGCCCGTTGACGGCGTGCAGGTCAATGTTGTGGCCGATCTTGTTCTCGGGCGGGTTGACGAGCGTGACCTTGACCGTGTCGCCCTCCATCACCCGGATCATCGGGCCGGGAACCGTGCCGTCGAAGGTCCAGAAATCGTACGTCACTCCGTCGGCGAGTTCGGCGGTGACCTCCCTGGCGGTCAGTGTGACTTCCACCGTGGTCGGCTCGGTGCGGGTGATGGGCGCCGGCACGATGGATGGATCGCGGGCCACGTTGGGCGCGGTCGTCGGGTGCGCCGCCTCAATCGGCGCGGAGCCGATGCGCTTGACAGCCAGCGCCACACCCGGGTCCGGCGTGGGCGCCGGGCCGCAACTGACCGCGCCGACGACCAGAGCCACGATCGTCAATGCGATTGCTGCAATGGGGATACGTTGGGGGGGCATGCTCAATCTTCTCCTTATGGCGATAGTCTCCAATAGTCCGTCCAAAAGCCTGGGGAGTACTCAACGCATTGCATCCGTGATAAGCACCACCTCCTTCGGGTCTCACTTCAACTCAAAGGTATCCGTCACCCGGTCGAACATGATCGTGTGGATCTGGTTGGGTGCGAAGATCGTCGTTTGCTCGAGCACCGGCTTCAACTCGCCGCCGGCATCGTCGGCGCTCAAACGCACGCTGTGTTCTCCCGCCGGCAGGAAGAACTTCTCGTAGGCGTAGGCCGAGCCTTCGCGATGCAGGCCGATGGCCTTGTACGTCCGGTCAAGCACCACCTTCCCATCCACCTCCAGCCGCAGGCGGGTGGGGAACCGCCCCTCGGCCTGCTGTTCGTTGAGATACTGCACCTGCTCATCGTGCGACAGTTGCGCCAGTTCGGGACCGGTCAGCACGCGGCTGGCGCGGAGCAGTTCGCCCTCATTTCTCATGCCCAGCAGCAACTGGCTTTCGCCGGGGCGGTAGGGCTGATAGGGAACGTCGGTGACTATTGCTTGCAGGGCAAGGACGGCGGCCAGCAGCACGGCGCCGCGGATGAAGTGGGCGGGCTTGAGCGACTTCAACGGCGAGGCCGGAGGCCGCCCTGCGGCCCCGGCGGTCTCGTTCGGCGGCAGCAGAGAAATGTGGATGGGGGCGTTGGCGTACGTCCGTTTCAGGCGCGGCAGGCGGGAGCGGGCCAGCCGCGCTTCAATCCACAGACTCCCCTCGCGCTGGGCGCAGTCATCCGCCGGGCAGCCGATGACCGACACCTCCGCCGCCCCGGCGTCGAACGCCTGCCCGACCACGTTGGGGTGCGCCGCGCCCACGCAGGGCATGACGATGGTGACGGAGGCCGGCTGGCGACCGGGCATCGCCTGCGGCTTCTCTGCCCCGTGAGTCCCGTGCCGCTCGCACGTGAATACAACCTTCACCGGCCCGCCGGCCGCGGCGCGCGCCGAGGCGATGCGCGAGAGAATGGAACGGTAATATGCCTGCGCCGGGAGGTCGGTGAGGCTGACCGCCATCCCATCGCACGAGCCGACGCAGACGCCGCACGAAACGCACAGGCCGGGGTTTTCGATGGCAATCAGTTTGTGCGGCGAGCCGTCGGCGCGCGGCATCATCGCAATGGCGCTGTAGGGGCAGTCGTTGGCGCAGTTCATACACCCGGTGCAGACGTCCTTATCAATCACTACTTTGCCCGGCTGCCGCCGGCCTTTCAGCAGCCACGGGAGCGCGCTGACGAGGGCGAACAGAACCAGCGTCACGCTCCAGAAGACCGCCGGGTTCGTGCGCAGCGTGGCCGGAAGATAGAAGAGAAAGAACGGGTCAATCGTCATCCGGCCCGGCAGTTGCCCGAGGTCGGCCTTTTGCGCGCTCGTCGCCGGGAGGGCGACGGCGAGGGCCGCCAGAATGGCCGTGAGCGCGATCATGAAATGGCGCGGCGGGAGAAATCTGGAGCGGCTGAGACGCAGCACGTGGAACCAGTAGGCGAGGCCGGCGATGGGGAACAGCGCGACGTGGGCGAACAGCAGCAGCAGAAAGAACAGCCAGATTTGGGCGGTGGCTTCGTTGGTGATGAAGTCCAGCGCGTACGGGATGCCGATGGAGGGGAAGACGCCCAGCGCCTTCAGCACCGTGTCCAGAATCAATTGGGCGCGCCCGTCCCACACCAGCCAGTAACCGCTCATCCCTTCCAGCCACAGCACGGCCAGTATCACCATCCCGCTGAACCACGCCAGCCAGCGCGCCCCGCGGAAGCGGTCCTGGAACAGCGTGCGCAGGGCGTGAAAGAACGTGGCGATGACCGCCGCCCCCGAAGCGTAGCGGTGCACGCCGCGCATGATTTGCCCGAGCCACAGCGGCTGCCGGTCAATCGCGGCCACGGCCTCGTAGGCCGCCCCGGTTCCCAGACCGGGGAGCAGATAGAACACGGTGAGATACAGCCCGCTGACGGCCACCAGCAGGAGCGCGTACACGGCGATAGTGCCGGTGTGGTAGAACGGGTTCAGTTCTTGCGCGCCGACCAACCGGTTGGCCAGACTCTCAAAGGGCAGGGCGCCCTTCTCAATCCACGACAGCGCGCCCCGGCCTGAAATGCGCGGGCGGGCGGCCCACGGCCACGCCGCCGGGAGGTCTTTCCCCGCCGGGAGGTCTTTCCCCGCGCCCACAGCCTGCCATCCGGCCTCGTTTTCTTCTTCTTCGTCAACGAGCGGGGCGGGCAGGCAGTCCTTCTCCGGGTCAACCTGCGGCTGCAAATCCTTCCACGAGGGTCTCTTGAACATACTCCACCAATTCGGGAATGGGCCGTTTCGCCAGCCGCAGCGAATTACTGACGACGAAGAGATTGCTGGTCACCATCGCCACCGCGGACACGATGGGGTGCAGCACGCCGGCCAGCGCCAGCCCGATCCCCAGCACATTGTACACAAACGCCCACCACAAATTCTGGCGAATGGCGCGATAGGTCTCCTGCGCCAGACGAATCGTCCACGCCACCCGGCGCAGGTCGGAGCCGACCAGACTCACGTCGGCGGCCTCGCGGGTCACGTCCACGCCGCAGCCGAGCGCGATGCCCACGTCGGCGCGGGCCAGCGCCGGCGCGTCGTTCAGTCCGTCGCCCACCATCGCGACCGGCCCGAGGCGCGCGCGCGTTTCCTCCAACCGCCGCACCTTGTCTTCGGGCAGCAGATTGGCGTGAACCGCGATTCCCAGCCGCCGCGCCAACATACCCCCCGCCGCGAGATCGTCGCCCGTGAGCGCGTTCACCTGCAGGCCGGCGGAGGCCAGCCCCCGCACAGTCTCGGCGGCCTCCGGGCGAATCTCCTCCACGAAGCCCACCAGCCCGCGCACTTCTCCATCCCAGCCGACGCAGGCCACCGTGCGCCCGCCGGACTCCAGTTGCGCTTTCCGTTCGCCGAGGGCTTCGGCCAGCGGCCAGCGCAGCCGCTCCATGAAGCGGATGCTGCCGACGGCGACGTCGAGCGGCGAACCTTCGGCCCCGTTCCCGACAGTTCCGCGCACGCCGAGGCCGGGGAAGGCGCGAAAGTCCTGCACCGGAAGCAGTGCG
>CAYZNA010000086.1:0-6489 GCA_964478665.1 uncultured Anaerolineales bacterium | reverse complement strand
TGCCCACGGCGACAACGAGAGATTGGGGATTGGAGATTGGAGACTGCGTAGCGTCCCCGTGGGGTTGGAGATTGCGTTGTTCGACCGTGCCGGTCACACCCAGGCCGGGGAAGGCGCGGAAATCACGCACCGGAAGAATGGCGATCCCATTCGTGTTCGCATACGAAACCACCGCCCTGCCGAGTGAATGCTCCGAAGCCGCTTCGACGGATGCGGCCAACTCAATCGCTAATCTCCAATCTCCAATCTCGTCAATGATCTCCTTCAATTCCAGTGTGCCCTTCGTCAGCGTGCCGGTCTTGTCGAAGAAGACCGCCCGCACACCGGCCAGCCGCTCGAAGACTTCCGCCGAGCGAATGAGGACGCCGCCCTCCGCGGCGCGGCCCATGCCGGCCCAGATGGCGAGCGGCGTGGCCACGCCCAGCGCGCACGGGCAGGCGATGAGCAGGACGGCCAGCGCCGCCAACAGTCCCTCGCCCGCGCCTTCGCGCCAGCCCCAATAGAAAAACGCGGCGGCGCTGATCAGCACGACGATTGGGACGAAGACCGCCGCGACGCGATCGGCGAGGCGCTGGATGGGGGCGCGGCGGGCGAGCGCCTCGCGCAGCAGCCGCACGAGACGTTCCATCACCCGGTTCTCGCCCACCCCCGTGGCCCGAATCACCAGCCGCCCGTCGAGGTTGATGGTTCCCGAATAGACCGGCGTGCCCGCTTCTTTGAAGACCGGCTCCGCCTCGCCGGTGATGGAGGCCTCGTTGACGCTGCCGGCGCCCTCGACCACTTCGCCATCCACCGGGATCGCCCCGCCGGGTCGCACGATCACCTCGTCCCCGAACGCCACCGCCGAGGCGGGGATCTCCACTTGCCCGTCTCCCCGGCGCACCACGGCAGTATCGGGAGCGCGGGCCAGCAGTTCCTCGAGGGCCTCCGAGCCGCGAGCGCGGGCGCGCGCTTCGAGGTAGTGCCCGGCGGTGACCAGCACGAGGATGGTGCTGGCCGTGTCGAAGTACACCTCGCCGCCGCGGGCGAGGCCGTAGAGCGAAGCGCAGTAGCCCGCGAGACTGCCGAGCGCGATGAGCGTGTCGGTGCTGACCCGGCGCCGGCGCAGGCCCTGCCACGCACTGCGGAGAATGGGCGGAACCAGCACGAACATCGCCAGCGTGGAGCCGACCAACATGCTGAGTTTGAACAGTTGCGCCAGACCGGGCGTGATGGCCGGGGCCGCGCCGAACAGCGCCGCGCGCGCCCAGTCGGAATAGAGGAACAGGCTCATCATCATCGTGTCCATGCTGAACACGATGCCGAAGGCCAGCCGGGAGAGCAGCCGCCACGCCTCTTCGCCCGGATCGGTCTGGTCGAGGTCAATGCAGCAGGAGGAGAACTGCCAGGCGGGGTTATCGGTGGGGAGAGCCGCGGCCGCGGGGAGGGTAGTCATGGGGACAGGGTGACGAGTTGGCGGGCTGACCGGGTGACCTCCGCCGTCCGATCAGCCGGGTCACTCTGCCTGTTCTCAATCCGCTCCGGCCGGGTTCAGCACGGGCTTCTCTGCGCGGGCGGAGCGGGCGGCTTGCGCGTGGAGCAGCGACCACAACATCACGGCCACGAACAGCGCGCCGCCGGTGGCCGCGATGACGGCGCCTGCCCCCATCAGCACCATCGGCTTGAGCCACGCCGCGCCGGTTACGGCGGCGTCGAAGGTCTTGCGCGGCGCGCCCAGTTCACCCGCGCGCAGCAGCCCGACGATCATCAGCATCACGCCGGGCGCGAACAGGTACGGCTGGAGCGCGGCCACTCTGCGCCAGACTACCTCGCGCTCTACCCGCCGCAGCAGGTGATAGGCCATGCCCATGAAGGCCAGCGTCACGCCTCCCACGATCACCCCGTGATAGTGCGCGGGCGTGCGCAGGGTTCCCTGCCGCGCCGCCGGGTGAATGCTGAGGCCAACGGCGAACAGCGCCGCCGAAAAGACGAAGGCCATCACGCGCGGTTCCTTCCACGGCATGCGCCGCGCCCACGCCGTCAACCGGCCCGACCGCGCGCGCCACACCCACACCAGCAGCAGCGGGCCGAAGAGCATTACCGGAAGGCTGAGGCCGGTATCGAGCGCAATGCCCCACGCTTTCTTCGTCGGCACAAGGAGCGGGTCGTACAGCAGGAAGGGCAGGGGGGTTGCCAGCGGGAAGAGCGCGAAGAGAGCGAACAACCCCTTCGTGAGTTTCTGGTTGATCTTCGGCTCGCCGAGGAACAGGCCGAGGAGCGCGAACCACGCCACGGCCATCGCCGCCACGCTCACATATTGGAGCGAGTGGCCCATGCCCCAGAACATGGCCTGATAATAGTCCGCCGGGACGCGGCCATCGGCGCCGAGGCCCAGCCGCAGGGCGGCCACCGCCAGCGCGACGAGGGCGGTGAGGGCGGACACGGCGGCGCAGGCCATGCCGTAGGCGGTCAGCGGCAGAGCAGTGGGGGCTGACCTTGTGTCGGCCCGGTGCGCCCCGTGCCGCAAAACGGCGACGAGATAATTCCCCGCCGTGATCCCAATTCCGGTCAGGAACGTGACGAAGCCAATGAAGAACAGGGGCGTGTCCAGCAGAGGCACGTAGTCGGTCATCACCGCCTGCCCCTGAAAGCGCACGATGGGGATCGCGAGGATGACCGTCCCGGCCAGCGAGACTGCCAGCGCGCTCCACCCCACGCGCAGATCGAGCGGCAGTCCGGCCCGCGCGCCGACGTACGTCCAGAGGGCAGAGATGAAGGCCAGCAGCCAGATGGTGAGGGCGAAGGTGACGTGCCCCACCAGCACCACGTGGAAGGCGCGCTCGGTGGGCAGCAGCCGTACGCCGGGGGTGCGCGTCATGGCCACCGTGAAGGCCAGCGCGCCGGCGATGGCAGCCGCGCTGATGGCGAAGAGCAGCCAGCCGAAGAGCAGGCGGCGGTGGGCGGGAGTGAGTTCGGAGGATGATGTCATGAATTCACCTCGTGACGAGTGGCGGGTGGCAGATGGCCGAGAGCAGATAGCGGAGGGTTGCCCGTCGGCTCCGTCCGCCATCCGCCATCCGCCCTCAGCGAACCCCCCACGCCTGAGCGAGCGTGATCCAACTGCCGAAGTACAGGAAGGCGATCCAGGCCAGCAGCAGAAACGTCAACACCACCGTGCCGGGAGCCTCGAAGCTGCCGTGTTTCTTATCCATGTTAGTCTCCTGGTCAAATAGTCGCGTAGTCTGGTGGTCGCGCGGAGCGGTCAGGTAGTCTCGCAGCTCTCAGGCTACTCGACCACCGCACGACTACTCAACTAAGCCTCCAACGGACTGAGCGCCCGCGCCTCGCGCTTCGGGCTGAGAAAGACCGACCCGACGGCGACGATGATGTACATGATGCCGCCTGCGACGGCGATCAGGGCGCCGATGCCGGCCAGCGTCAGCATCAGGTTCATCAGCGGCTGCACGTTCACCGGAATGGTCACGTTGGAGAACGTCACGTCCCAGTGGCGGCGCGGCGCGCCGAGATAGCCGGCCATCGTCATGGCGACGGTCAACAAGATCAGGCCGCTGCCGTACACCCAGGGCTGCCACTGCGCCAGTTTCTTGGCGAACAGGGGTCGGCGGAAGATCAGGGGGAAGACGTAGTAGGAGAAGCCCATAAAGGCCAGCGTCGTCCCGCCCACCACGGTGGCGTGGAAGTGCCCGGTGATGCGCCAGGTGTTGTGAGCCAGCAGGCTCAGTTGGCCGGCGCCGAGGATCACACCGGTCGGCCCGCCGATGAACCCGAAGATGAACAACGAGAAGATCAGCGACGAGAAGCCCGGCTCTTTCCACGGCGCGTTGAGCAGCCAGCCAAACAGGCCCTTGTTGAAGCCCTTCTTGCGCAGCGCGACCTCCACCGAGGCCGGGATCGAGAAGGCGTGGATCAGACTGCCCAGCACCGCCAGGTACATGACGTAGGAGGTGTTGAAGATCTTGTGCGCCGTGCCGATGGCCGGGTCGGTCAGCAGGTGGTGCTCCGATCCTGAGTTGATGAACAGGATGTACAGCACGAAGGCAAAGCGCGACAGTTTCTCATTGAGCGGTTTGCCGCCGACTGTCAGAAACGCCAAAGCGTACCAGATGGCGATCATGGCCGACAGGTTCAACTGCTGCGCCGAGTGCCCGAAGCCCCAGAAGGCCACGCGGTACGCGCCGGGGTCTACATGGCCGAAGCCCAGAATCCAGAACAGCGTGGGGATGAGCGCAACCGCGCCGGAGGCCAGCGTGAACAGCGCGATGATGCAAGCCGTGAGCAGGCCGAAAACGGTGAGCGGCAGGGAGCCTTCGTAGCGGCGCTCGGCTTTGGCCATGACCAGCGTGGCGAGGAAGAGGCAGCACGCGATAATCCCGCCGACGGCGAACGCGATGTAACCCACGTAGAAGAGCGGGTCGGCCCGCAGCGGCGGATAGGCGCTGAACATGATGTCGGCGTTGCCCATCAGGATTTCCACGTTGGTCAGCAGCGCGCCGCCGAGCATGAGCACGTAGGCCACCCATGCCAGGCGCGGGCCGACCAGCCGGGCGTTGAGCAGCGCCGTCCCGCCAAAGTACAGCCCGGCGACCTCGAAGAACGTGACCCAGAAAATGAGCATGTTCATCCCGTGCCCGGTGAGCAGCCGGTAGAACCACGGCGCGCTCAGCAGGTGCACGTCCGGCCAGCGGGTGAGGCCGATGAGCAGGGCAAAGACGCCGCCCAGCGTCAGGGCGACGACGGCGGTCACCGCATTCCAGATGATCAGCCGCTCGGCGGCGAGGTCCACCTTGAACGTCGTGACCGGGCAGACGCGGTAGGTGGAGCGCGTGCCGGAATAGGTGTTGGGAAGAGCAATTGCAGCCATGTGTGTGTCTCCTCACGTAAGACGGCCGTCGGCCGTCGTCCCTATTTCACAATGATCTTGCCGGTCATCAGGTGGTGCCCGATGCTGCAGAACTCGTTACACCACATGCTGTAGTCCCCGGCCTTGTTCGGCGTGAGCTTGATGCGGAATTCGTAGCCGGGCAGGACCTGGGCGTTGATATTGATGGGTTGAATGGAGAGGCCGTGCTGCACGTCGGTCGAGGAGACGTGCAGGGTGTAGGTCTTGCCGTTCTCCAGTTCGAGGATCGGCGTCCACTGCCATTGTTTGCCGATCAGGTAGATGTCGGTGCCGGCCTGCGGGTGGACGATGGGGACGCCGTTCTGCTCGCCCACCTTGTTGGCCGCGATCCACGCTTCGGCCCGCGCCTTGAATTCCGCCGGCGCCACGCGCACGGCGTTCCCCGGCATTTGCTGGTCGGCCAGATAGAACCAGCCGATCATCATGAAGAACATGTACAAGCACCACACGGCGGCGACGGTCACCCACAGTCTCTCCTCGCGGCCGAGCGGCTTCCACCAGATTCGTTCGGGTGTGTGAAGTGCCATAGGAAGTTCCTTTCCTTGCTACGGGGTGAACACCGGGATGACCGACGTTTCCCACAGGCCCCAGACGAGGTACAAGAGGGTGGGAACGACCAGCCCCAGCATCAAGAGCAGAAACACGTCGTCAAAGATGATCTGCCCGACGGGGACGCGCTCCTCCTGCGGGGCGGTCTCTTGTTGGGGTTCTTCAGCCATATGCTCCTCCTTGTGATGATTGCGTGAAGCCCATTGCGGGCGGGCCGGCCCTCAGCGGAGGGTCACGTCCAGCACCATCCCCAGAAACAGCACGAGCAAGTAGTAACTGGAGAATTTGTAGTTGCGCCAGGCCAGCGGAACCGAGGGGTTGCGCAACAGCCGCCACGAAGAAAGGACAAAGGCGCCCCCGGCCAGCAGCGCGATGCCGAGATAGAGCGGGCCGAGGTCGCGGGTCAGCACAGGAACCAGCGAAACCGCCAGCGTGAGCGCGGCCCCCGCCAGAATGGCGCGCACCGTCTTCGGCGCGCCGGCCACCACGGGCAGCATCGGCACGCCCGCGCGGCGATATTCGTTTTCTTTGCAGAGCGCGAGGCTCCAGAAGTGCGGGGGGGTCCAGAGAAAGATGATGCCCGCCAGCGCCCACGCGGCGAGGCCGATGGGCGCCACCGTCCCCCACGCGGCCAGCAGGGGGGCGCTGCCCGTCCAGCCGCCGATGACAATGCTCCACGGGGTGCGGCGCTTCAGCCACACGGTGTAGATGAGCACGTACACCAGCACGGCGATGCCGATGTGCAGGGTGACGACCCGGCCCAGCCGCCACGAGAGCGCCAGCCCGACGGCGATCATCGCGGCTCCCAGCGCCAGCGCAAACACGGGCGAGATTGTCCCCGCCGGGATCGGTCTCCGCCGGGTGCGGCTCATCGCCGCGTCTACATCTCGGTCAAAGTACTGGTTGAAAGCGGCGGCGCCGGCGGCGGCCAGGATGCCGGCCACGAACAGCCGGCCGGGTGATCCATTATGGCCGGGGGCCACGCCGTTCTGCCGCGCTACGAGCGCCGCGACCATGGCAGTGAACGTCACCAGCCCGAT
>CAYZNA010000085.1:10727-11003 GCA_964478665.1 uncultured Anaerolineales bacterium | reverse complement strand
CCGGGGGAGGACGAGGCCGCCAACGTGTCCGCGGCCAGCAAGGCGGCCGCGTGGCAGTTTGCCCGGACGTCCGTTCGCGCGGCCGGCCACCCCATTCAGGGGGTGATGCCCTTTCAGTGCTATGGCCCGGGACAGCCCCCGATTGGCGCGGTCGGGGGCAAGCCGGCGCGAGGCGTGATTCCGGCCGCAGTTCGGGCGGCGCTGGCCGGGGAGGATTTCCCGATGACCCACGGGAATCAGGTTCGGGATTGGGTGGCGGTCCGGGACGCGGCCCGC
>CAYZNA010000085.1:0-10717 GCA_964478665.1 uncultured Anaerolineales bacterium | reverse complement strand
AACGGGACCACGCTGGGGCTGGGAACCGGGGTCGGGACCAGGCTGCTGGCTGTAGTCGAAGAAATCTACCGGCTGGCGGGACGGGGAGGCCGGCCGCTGCCGGGGGCGCTGCCTCCCCGCCCGGGCGAGGTCCCGGTGCAGGTGGCGGATGCCGGGGCGACCGAGCGGGCCACCGGCTGGCGGACGCAAATCCCGCTGGAAGAGGGGCTGAGAGAGTTGGTACAGGGCGCGAATGGACGAGCTTGAGAAGCTGCGCGAGGAAATCTTCGCCAGGGTGCGGGAGTACTACCAGTTGGCGCACGTCGGGAAGCCGTTTGCGCCGGGCGCCACGCGGGTGCAGTACGCCGGGCGGGTGTTCGACGAGCGCGAACTGGTGGCCATGACCGACGCCGTGCTGGAGTTCTGGCTGACCGCCGGGCGCTACGCCGAGCAGTTCGAGCGCGATCTGGGCGCTTTTCTGGGGGCGCGGGAGGTGATCCCGGTCAACTCCGGCTCGTCGGCTAACCTGCTGGCGGTCACTGCGCTGTGCTCGCCGCAATTGCACAACCACCTGCAACCGGGGGACGAGGTGATCACCCCGGCCACCACCTTTCCCACCACGCTGGCGCCCATTGTGCAGAACCGGCTGGTGCCGGTGCTGGTGGACTGCGAGTTGGGCACGTACAACATGGACGTGGAACAGTTCGGGGCGGCGCTGTCGGAGCGCACGCGAGCCATCTTTATCCCGCACACGTTGGGCAACCCGGCGCCGATGGATCGGGTGCTGGCCTTTGCCCGCGAGCACAATCTGTTTCTGATCGAGGACACCTGCGACGCGCTCGGCTCGACCTACGACGGCAAATTAGTGGGGACCTTCGGCCAGTTCGGCACGCTGAGCTTTTACCCGGCGCACCACATCACGATGGGCGAGGGCGGCGCGCTGCTCACCTCCTCGCCGCCCCTCTACGATCACCGTTATTATTTCACCGAGATCGGCTACAACCTGAAGATCACCGATATTCAGGCCGCGCTGGGGGTGGCGCAACTTCAGAAGCTGCCGGACTTCATCGCCGCGCGCAAGCGCAACTTCCGGCGCCTGTACGAGGGCCTGGGACGCTTCGAGCAGCACCTGATTTTGCCCACGTGGCTGCCCCGCGCCGACCCCTCGTGGTTTGCCATTCCGCTCACCGTGCGGGACGAGGCTCCCTTCCGGCGGGCCGAACTGATGTCGTACCTCGAAGCGCGGCAGGTGGAGACGCGGGTGCTGTTTGGCGGCAACATCCTCAAGCAGCCGGGCTACAGGGATATTCAGTGCCGGGTGGTGGGCGACTTGCCTAATTCTGAGTACGTTCTGCGTGGGTCGTTCTTCATCGGCGTGTACCCGGGGTTGGACGAGGCGCGGATTGACTACGTGTTGCAGGTGTTCGAGGATTTCGTGAGGCGTGGAGCGTGAATCGTGAATCGTGAATCGTGAATCGTGAATCGTGAATCGTGAATCGTGAATCGTGAGGAACGTCCCCCAGGTATGATGCGACTTTCTATCTTTGTCTGTGTGTACAACGAACACAGCTCGGTGCTGGGGGTGCTGGACCGGGTGGCGGCGGTGGACCTGGGGCCGGGCTGGGAAAAGGAAGTGATTGTGGTGGATAACTGCTCCACCGACGGCACGCGGGAGCTGTTACAGGGGCTGCGCCGCCCCGGGGTGCGGGTGATCTATCACCCGCGCAACCTGGGCAAGGGCAGTTCGGTGCGCACCGCCATCGCTCACATGACCGGCGACTACGGCGTGATTCAGGACGCGGATAGCGAGTACGACCCGGCCGATCTGCCGCGTCTGTTGCGGGCCGCCGCGCGGGAGGGCGCGGCGGCGGTGTTCGGCTCGCGGGTGCTGGGCGGCCACGTGCGCTACAAGTACGCCCACACCTATCTGGGGGTGCGCTTCCTGACCGCGGTCACCAACCTGCTGTTCGGCAGCCGCCTGACCGATGTGGCTACCGCCACCAAAATGGTGCGCGCCGACCTGCTCAAGTCGCTGAACCTGGTGGGGACCGGCTTTGACCTGGACTTTGAGCTGGTGGACAAGATTCTGCTGACCGGACACGTTATCCGCGAGGTGGAAATCAGTTACAATCCGCGCACCTACGAAGAGGGCAAGAAAATCCGCGCGAAGGACGGCCTGATTGCGCTGGGGGTAATACTGCGCGACCGGCTGGGCCTCTCGGCGGCGCTGCGCCGGCGGGAAGGGCGCGAAAGTCAGGAAATGGCATGAACATCGTTATCACCGGCTCCATCGCATACGACTACTTGATGACCTTTCCGGGCCACTTCAAGGACCACATCCTGCCGGACCGGCTGGATAGCATCAGCCTGTCCTTTCTGGTAGAGAGTCTCACCCGGCAGCGCGGCGGAATCGCCCCCAACATCGCCTACACCATGGCCCTGCTCGGCGCGCGACTGCAGGTGATGGCTACTGTGGGCGACGATTTTGGCGAGTATCGCGCCTGGCTGGAGGCGAAGGGTGTGGACACTTCGTTGATTCGCACCATCCCCGGCACGTTCACCGCCTCGTTCTTCGCCAGCACCGACCGCTCCAACGCGCAGATCGCCAGCTTCTTCCCCGGCGCCATGACCCACGCGCGAGAGATGAAGCTGGGCGACCTGCCCCAGCGGCCTGATCTGGTGGTGATCTCGCCCAACGACCCGGAGGCCATGCGCGTCTACGTGGGGCAGTGCCATGCGCTGGACATCCCCTACCTGTACGACCCCAGCCAGCAGGTGGTGCGGGTGGAGGGCGATGTCCTGCGCGAGGGTATCGCCGGCTGCGAGCTGCTGGTGGTCAACGACTACGAGCTGGGCATGATCGAGAGAAAGACCGGGTGGACTCAGGCGCAGGTGCTGGGGCAGGCCGCGACGCTGGTGGTCACCCGTGGCGAGGCCGGCGCCACCATCTACGCCAATGGGACCGAGGCCAGCATCCCGGTTGTGCCTCCCGAGCGGCTGCTCGATCCCACCGGCGTCGGCGACGCCTTCCGGGGAGGGCTGCTCACCGGCCTGTCGCGCGGCTGGAGCTGGGAGCTGGCCGGCAGGGTCGGCGCGCTGGCGGCCACCTATTGCCTGGAACAGGTGGGCACCCAGAACCACAGCTACAGCCGGGCGGAGTTTGTGCAGCGCTTCCGCCAGCACTTCCACGATGGCGGCGCGCTGGATGCGCTGTTGGTCGCCGACTCTGGTGCACAGTCCCCGGCCTCCGAGGGGGCGGGGCAGCCGCATGCCGGTTGAGCGGCTGACCGAACGCGGCCGCATTCGCGCGTTGCTGGAGGTGGACCGCGTGTGGGCCGCCTACGCGCTGGGCGACCTGCAGCCCGGGATGTTCGAGGAGTGCGCGTGGTATCGCCTCGGCGGGGCGCTGGCGCTGGTGTACAGCGGGCTGCGCCCCCCCGTCCTGTACACTCAGGGGCCGGCGGAGGACGTGCGGGCGCTGCTGCTGGAGGTGGCGCCCGGCCACCGGGAACTGTACCTGCTGGTCAGGCCGGAGCACCTGCAGGGGCTGGCGGGCGTGCTGAAGGCCGCGCGCCCGCTGCCCATCCCGAAGGACACCGGGACAGGTGTGTGGCGCATGCTGCTCAACCCGACCCTGTTCCCGGCCCGGCCCCGGCCGGAGGTGGAACCCCTGGGGGCAGCGGTGCTGGACCAGTTGTACGAGTTGTTCGAGGGCGCCCCGGACGCGCCCGACACCTTTTTGCCGGAGCAGCTTGAGCGCGGCGTGTTTTACGGGCTGCGCGCGGGCGGCCAACTGGCAGCGGTGGCCGGGACGCATCTGGTCTCGGTGGAGGAGGGGGTGGCGGCGGTGGGCAACGTGTTCACCCGGCCCGAGTTGCGTGGGCGGCATCTGGGCCGCGACGTGACGTGGGCGGTCACCGACCGGCTGTTGGGGCTGGGCATCCGCACCATCATCCTGAACGTTGCGCAGCGCAACGCTTCAGCCATCCGGCTGTACGAGCATCTGGGCTACCGCCGCTATTGCGCGTTTTACGAGGGGTTGGCGCGAGCGTGCCGACAGAATTGAGAGGAGCACTATGAAAAAGGATTACGATATCAAAAACCCGAAGCTGGCCGAGGGCGGCCGCCATCGCATCGAGTGGGCCGAGGGGGAAATGCCGGTGCTGCGCCAGATCCGCGAGCGTTTCGCGGGGACGCAGCCGCTCAAGGGCCTGCGTATGTCGGCCTGCCTGCACGTCACCGCCGAGACCGCCAACCTGATGCACACCCTGAGCCTGGGCGGCGCCGAGGTTGTGCTGTGCGCCTCCAACCCGCTCTCTACCCAGGACGATGTGGCCGCCTCGCTGGTCACCCACTACGAGATTCCGGTGTACGCCATCAAGGGCGAGGACAACGCCACCTATTACCAGCACATCAAGGCTGCGCTGGACCACCGGCCGCACATCACCATGGATGATGGCGCCGATCTGGTGAGCACCATTCACAAAGGGCGCACCGAACTGCTGGAGGAGATCCTCGGTGGTACCGAGGAGACCACCACCGGCGTGATCCGCCTGAAGGCCATGGCGAAGGATGGCGCGCTGCGTTTCCCGGTGCTGGCAGTGAACGATTCCATGACCAAGCACTTTTTTGATAACCGCTATGGCACCGGCCAATCCACCATTGACGGGATAGTGCGCGCCACCAACGTGCTGCTGGCCGGCAAGACTTTTGTGGTAGCGGGATACGGCTGGTGCGGCAAGGGCCTGGCCCGGCGGGCCTCCGGCCTGGGGGCCAACGTGATTGTCACCGAGGTGGACCCGCTGGCGGCGCTGGAGGCGGTGATGGACGGCTTCCGGGTGATGCCCATGGGGCAGGCTGCCCCGCTGGGCAACTTCTTCTGCACCGTGACCGGGGACAAGAACGTGCTCGACCGCCAGCACTTCGAGGCCATGAAGGACGGCGCCATCGTAGCCAACTCCGGCCACTTCAACGTGGAGATCAACATCCCGGCCCTGGAGGCGATGTCCGGCGGGAGCAAGATCCGTGTGCGCGAATACGTGGAGCAGTACACCCTGCCTGACGGGCGCCGCCTCAACCTGCTGGGCGAGGGCCGGCTGATCAACCTTGCCGCGGCCGAGGGCCACCCGGCCAGCGTGATGGACATGAGCTTTGCCAATCAGGCCCTGGGCGCGGAGTACATGCTGGCGCACCATGCCGAGCTGGAAAAGCAGGTTTACACCCTCCCGGAGGCCGTGGATCGCGAGATCGCCCGGCTGAAGCTGCAGGCGATGGGAGTTGAGGTTGACACCCTGACCGCCGAGCAGGCGAAGTACCTGACCTCGTGGGAGGAGGGGACCTGAGGCTGATCACCTGGCGGCGGCTGGCCGGCGCGGCGCTGGCGTTGATCGTGCTGGCGGCCGCGCCGGCCCTGACCGTCTCCCGGCTGGAGGAGCGCGATCTGTTCTGCGTCTCCTGCCACACCACCCCGGAGATCACTTATTACAACCGGGCGCAGATGGCGCTGGCCGGAGAGCGGCCGGTGCTGGACTTGAGCAGCGCCCACTACCAGCAGGTGGCGCTCAAGCCGGAACTGCCGCCTTTCCGCTGTATTGACTGCCACCGGGGGAATCAGGGCCTGCTCCATCGCGCCGGCACCCTGACCCTGGGGGCGCGCGACTCGCTGATCTGGCTGGCCGGCCTCGCCGATCCGGCTATTGAAAAAACTGCGCTGGCCGCGCCCGGGTTGCTCGCTGCCGCCTGCACGCGCTGCCACGCTGAGGCCCTGCTGGTGGCCGGCTTCAACAACCACTTCCACAACCAGCTGCCGCAGGCGCGCCGTTCAACGTTCGAACGTTCCAACGTTGAACGTTCAACGGACCACCAACCGGCGGCGGAGGCGCTGCCGGCGCCCCGAACTGCCGGCACTGCCGTGCTGTGCGTGGATTGCCACCGCGCCCACGTCCACAGCGAGGGTGCCGAGCAGCAGGCCTACCTCGACGTGGTTACCACGGTGTACCCGGCTTGCGTGCTCTGCCACCGGGAAACCGGCGCGGGGCCGCTGGACCTGGCGCCGTGAGCGGCCTCAGGTCCGTTCCAGAATCAAGACCTCGAAGCCGTCCAGCGCCAGAATCCCGTCTCGCAGGCGCGGCTGGTCCCCCGGCGCAGTGGACAGGCGCGGCGTCCATTGCCCCTCTGGCAGCGCCAGATTGATCTCCGCCGGCAGGCTGTAGAAGTTGAGCGCGACCAGCAGGGTTTGCTCCGGGCAGCGGCGCAGATAGGCCAGGGCGGCCACCGGGCGCTCCACCAGCGGGCGGAAGTCCCCGCGCCGCAGAGCCGGGCAGGCGCGGCGCAACTGCAGCAGGGCGCGGTAGAAGTTGAGCACGGAATCCGGGTCCCCGCGCTGAGCGGCTACATTGCGGGTATCATGGTCCGGGTTGAGGGGCAGCCAGGGATCGCCCCCCGGGGCGGTGAAGCCGCCCCCCCGGGAATCGTCCCACGCCAGGGGCGTGCGGACCGCATCCCGATTGTGAAAGGGCCAGTAGCGCTTGCTGGGCGGGTCCTGCAGGCGGCCGCGCGGGATGTGTCCGTTGCGCATCCCCAGCTCTTCGCCGTAGTACAGAAAGGGCGTGCCGCGCAGGGTGAGCAGCAGCGCGGCGGCCACTTTTGCCCGCGCGTCGCCAAAGTGCCCGCCGCCGTAGCGGCTGGCATGGCGGGCCACGTCGTGATTGCTGAGCACGTAACAGGGCCACGCCGCCGGGTGCAGGGCCGCCTCCCAACGGAGCGCCGCCTGCTGGAAAGCGCGCGGGCGCCAGTCGCAGCGCAGGAACTCGAAGTTGAAGACCATGTGCAGCGCGGCGCTTCCGTCGCCGGTGTAGCCGGCGGCCACGCCGGGGTCGCCGCCGAACAGCTCGCCCACGCTGGCGCGCTCCGGGTATTGGTCCAGCAGGGCGCGGAACTGGCGCAGGGCGGCCTGCATCTCCGGCTGGTCCTTGTCGTGCCGGTGCTTCTGGCGGTCGAAGGCGCGCAGCCCGACCGCGGGCGGGTTGTCGCGCACACCTGCCCCGGACGCACACCTGCCCCGGACGCACACCTGCCCCGGACGCAGGTGCCGGGGGGTGCCGGGGGATGCCGGGGGGTGCCGGGGGGTGCCGGGGGGTGCCGGGGGGGCGGCGTCTTTGAACCACAGGTTGAACACGTCCAGCCGAAAGCCGTCCACCCCGCGCTCCAGCCAGAAGCGGGCGGCCGCCAGCAGCGCCTCGCGCACGTCCGGGTTGCGCCAGTTGAGGTCGGGCTGCTGCGGCAGGAACATGTGCAGGTACCACTGGCCGCTGGCCGGGTCGAAGGTCCACGCCGGGCCGCCGAAGACCGATTGCCAGTTGTTGGGCGGTTTGCCCGGCCCGCGGCCGTCGCGCCAGATGTACCAATCGCGCTTCGGGTTTTCGCGCCCGGCCCGCGACTGGCGGAACCACGGGTGCTGGTCGGAGGAGTGGTTGAAGACCAGGTCCATCACCACCCGGATGCCGCGCCGGTGGGCCTCGGCCAGCAGGCGGTCGAAGGCCGCCAGGTCGCCGAACAGCGGGTCAACGCCGGTGTAGTCGGCCACGTCGTAGCCAAAATCGGCCATGGGGGAGGGGGTCAACCTTAACTCCTATCGTATTGGTTTGTCCGGCAGGCGCTCCAGATCGTGGACGATCTCCGCAAAGGTGATGACGCGGGCCGCCGCGCCGCTGGCTGCTGCTTCCACCGCCGGCGTTGCCCCGTGCCGGGTGAAGAGCAGCAGATGCCGTTCCCACGGCGCAGGTTCGCCAGGTCCGAGCGGGGCGGGCTGGCGCGCTTTGCGGGCAGGATCGGCCGCCCTCAGCCGCCCCACTACCTTCTCGGCACGCGCCAGAAAAGTGCGCCATTCGCCGTGATCCACCGGCTGGTCGGTCCATTTCGCTTCACCGACCAGCACCCGGCGTTCGCTCCAGTTGACGGCCGCCACGTCGGCCTGATGCTGCGGCCCCCAGTCGCTGCCCACAAAGTCCGGCGCGAAGGGCAGCCCGCCGTTGCGCGCCTGCACCAGCGTCCACGTGCGGCACAGCTCCTCGAAGGCGGCGCCGACGAAGGCCCGCAACTGTTCCCTGAACTGCTGCTCGATCCGTTCGTACAGCCCCTGGGCAATCTGGCTACGATTGGGCGCCACGAAGCGATAGTAGAACTGCAGAAACGGATCGGCCAGATGATAACGCGCATGGCGCGCCCTGCCGTGCTGGCTCAGGGGGATGCTGGCCCGGATGCGCCGCTCGACCAGCCGCACCTCAACCAGCGAGCCGAGCACGTGCGCCGCCCGATGGCCGGGGAGCATGGCACCGGTGCAGATGTCCTCCATGGCGTGCTGCCCCCGGCCCACCGCCCCCAGCACGGCCTCGTAGTCGGGCGAGTCGCGGCGCAGCACGTCACTGATCAGCACCTCGCTTTCGTTGCGGTACGGCGAGAGTTCGGACAGGAAGATCTCGCGGATGTTGGCCAGCAGGTCGGCCCTGTCGTCCCAGCGCCGCAGGTAGTCGGGGATGCCGCCGAGGATGGCATAGACCGCCAGCCGCTTTTCCGGCGAGTAGCGCGGCACGAACGGCTGTATCTGGACGAAGGGAAACGGCCGCACCAGCAGCTTGCCGGTCATGCGGCCAAACAGCGGCGCGTCCGAGAGCAGCAGTTTTTCCATGGCGCTGATGTGCGAGCCGGAGAACAGCAGCTTGATCTGACTGCCGGGAAAGAGGTGATCCCAGGCCTTCTTGAGGTGGGAAGGCAGGGCGGCGTCCGCTTCGACGGCCCACGGGAACTCGTCGAGTATGACCAGCGCCGGCCGATCTCCGATCTCCTGGCGCAGGGTCTGGAAAACATCATCCCAGTTGTCGTAACGGGGCGAGGGCGCGCCGGGGCCGGGGCGGGACCACGCCCACAGCTCGCGCACCAGACTGGTTCGGACGTTGTCGGCGGTGGAGCGGGGGGACTCCCAGTAGAAGGCCGGCAGGCCGGTCAGCCCGGCCCAGTGGCGGAGCAGGGAGGTCTTGCCGACGCGGCGCCGGCCATACACGAGGATCAGCGCCGGTCCGTCCGGCCGGGTCAGCCGGTTGAGGTCGGCGATTTCCTGCTCGCGGTGAACGAAGGTGGGAGGGATCATGGCCGCTGCTGTAGATAACTGTCGGAGAATAAGTTATTCTGGCGCAATTATACTACGAGGCGGAACCATCCCGCTGGAATCGGGTGTCAGGGGTCAGGTGTCAGGTTCGGGTGTGGAGGGGGTGGTTGAGAGTGGTTTGGGGGTCAACTCGCTCCAGCAGGCTGTCCAGTTCGCGCGCTTCGCTGGCGGTTAACCTGCCTTCCCGGTTGCGTTATGCCTTCGCTACGATTATATCCCTCTCCAGCCGGAGCGGCAAATGCGCCGCCACCGCGTCACTTTGCAATCCCGCCAATCTGGCCGATAATAGGCCCGACCTCGCCGCCAAAGGAGCAGCCATGTCCGACGTTTCCCTCGATACCCTTTCCATCAACACCATTCGTTTCCTCTCCGCCGACGCCATCCAGCGGGCCAACTCCGGCCACCCTGGCCTGCCCATGGGAACGGCCGCGGCTGCATACCTGCTGTGGACCCGCTTCCTCAAGCACAACCCCGCCGGCCCTCGCTGGCCGGACCGCGACCGGTTTGTGCTCTCCGCCGGGCACGGCTCGATGCTGCTGTACTCGCTGCTGCACCTCACCGGCTACGATCTCTCGCTGGAGCAGATCATGAACTTCCGCCAGTGGGGCGGCCTGACTCCCGGCCACCCGGAGAGCCACCTCACCCCGGGGGTGGAGGTCACCAGCGGCCCGCTGGGGCAGGGCCTGTCCAGCGCGGTGGGCATGGCGATTGCCGAGGCCCATCTGGCCGCGCGCTTCAACCGTCCGGGGCACGAAATCATCAACCACCACACCTACGCCCTCGCCAGCGACGGCGACCTGATGGAGGGCGTGGCCTCTGAGGCCTGCTCTCTGGCCGTGCATCTGGGGTTGGGCAAGCTGATCGTGCTGTACGACGACAACCGCATCTCGCTGGCCGGCGCCACCGCGCTCACCTTCACCGAGGATGTGGCCCGGCGCTTCGAGGCCTACGGCTGGTGGGTCTCCCGCGTGGAAGACGGCAACGACCTCACGGCGCTGGAGCGCGCGCTGGACGCGGCCCGCGCCAAGACCGGCCGGCCCTCCATCCTTCTCATGCGCACCCACATCGGCTACGGCGCGCCCCACAAGCAGGACACCTCCGAGGCCCACGGCTCGCCGCTCGGGCCGGAGGAACTGCGCGCGGCCAAAGAAAACTTGGGCTGGCCGCCCGAGCCAATGTTCCACATCCCCGGCGCGGCGCTGGAGCATTTTCGCGAGGCGGTCGAGCGCGGTGCGACCTGGCAGCGCGAGTGGCAGGCGCGCCTCACCGCCTATCGGGGCGCCTATCCCGGGCTGGCCGCCGAACTCGAACGGCGCATGGCCGGCGAGCTGCCCGCCGGTTGGGAGGACGGCCTGCCGGCCTTCCCCGCCGACCCGAAGGGCCTGCCCACCCGCAAAGCCTCCGAGAAGGTGCTGGGTGCGCTGGCCGCCCGCCTGCCGGAGCTGATGGGCGGCTCGGCCGACCTCAACCCCTCCACCTATACCTGGATCAAGGGCGAGGGCGATTTCCAGAGTCCCGCCTCTGCGGCCCAGGGCGTGGAGGGGGCGGTAGGCGGCGGCTGGGGATACGGCGGGC
>CAYZNA010000084.1:0-11244 GCA_964478665.1 uncultured Anaerolineales bacterium | reverse complement strand
GGTGTCAGGTGTCGGGTGTCAGGTGTCGGGTGTCGGGTGTCAGGTGTCGGGTGTCGGGTGTCGAGGTGTCGGGGGGAGGTCAGAGGCGATAAGCCAGGATGAGCAGGGCAGAGGCGGTGAAGGTGATGATCATTTGTCGGATGCCCAGGGCGACCGGCTTTGCGCCGGCGCCGGGGCGCAGCAGTCCGCCGTAAAGGGCCTCCAGCAGCAGGGCGGCGAAGGGGAGCAGTGCGGCGGGGGGAACCAGTCCGGCTGCCGCCAGCCCGGCGACGATCAGCAGGTTGGCGGTGTTGTACAGGTTGGAGCGGCGGGCCAGACGCCAGCGCTCCGGCCACGGCGGGGCGGCTCGCATGCGCCGGTGCTCAAGCCGCAGGTAGATGTACACAATCGCCCCGGCGGATTGCAGCCAGCATAACAGGAACAGCCACCATCCCACCGGGGAGGCGGTCCCGCTCCCCGCCCAGAAGCCGGCCGGGGCGGCCAGCGCCAGCGCCCCGGCCCCGACCAGTTCCACGCCCATCTGCCCCCGCTCGGCGCGGCGGGCCACCAGCGCCATCTGCCAGATCAGCACCGGCAGCGCGGCCAGCCCCAGCCACAGGATGGTTCCGTCCCCGCTGAGTGCCAGCCCCAGCGCGCCGCCAGCCGCGAGCAGGGCGTACAACGCCAGCCAGAGGACGGCCGGGACCAGATCGCCCCGCGCGCGGCGGCCGGCCAGGACCTTGACCAGAATGGTCAGCGGTTGCAGGGCCAGAAAGGCGCCCAGACTGGCGAGCGTCAGCCACAACAGGCCGGGCCGCAGGGCGCCAGCCACGCCGAGACCGGCGGCGTAGGGACCAAGCCAGAGCGCCCACGAGCCGTGCTGCTGGGGCAGGGCGATGTGTTTCCTGAGCAGGTAGGGCATCAGAGTGTGGGGACGAGGCAGATGTGACCGGCCGGCCAGAAAGACTGTGGGTGTCCGGGTAGGTGTCTATTTTACGCCATCCGGGGCAGAGCGGGAGGCCTCCGCAACGGTGCGAGGGTGGACCACAGACGACATGTCCGGCGGGCGCCCGACGCGACACGCACCCCCGAGCGAGACCGCCGGTAAGCCGATGTTGACAATTCGGCCCTGCTGGGGGAAACTTGAAGCTGGCTTACTTCAGAACTCGGAGGTCCTATGACTGCACCCTCTCCCGTTATGCTCACACCATCGCCCGCCTCGTCCATCTTCCCGGATGTGGAGAAACTTGTAACAGAGGATGATACGCCTGTGGACAACATCGCCTCCGCAAAGCAGCAGCGCCTGTTGGTAGAAACGTTGTACAGTTCCTGGGGCCGGCCGGCCGGCAGCGGTCTGTTTCTGGCCGATGCCAATGTAGGTTTGTTTTTCGCCCGCCACGAGCCGCCGCTGGTCCCGGACGTGTTTCTGCGGCTGGACGTGCAGCCGCCTGAGGAGTGGTGGTCGAAAGAGCACTGCTCGTACTTCTTCTGGGAGTACGGCGGCCCGCCGGACCTGGTGGTAGAGATCGTCTCGAACACCGAAGGGGGCGAAGATACGCGCAAGCTGCGCGACTACGCCCGGATCAAGGTCCAGTACTACGTCATCTACGACCCGAGCCACCAGCTCGGCGAGGAGACGCTGCGAGCTTTCGAACTGCGCGGGCGCGCGTATGCGCCCATTGACCCGGACTGGCTGCCGGACATTGAACTCGGGCTGACCCTGTGGCAGGGGACGTTCGAGGGTTCGAGCGCGGAGTGGCTGCGCTGGCGTGACCGGTCGGGGCAGGTGATTCCCACCGGCGCGGAGCGCGCCGAGCAGGCCGAAGTGCGCGCCGAGCAGGCCAGTGTGCGCGCCGAGCAGGCCGGTGTGCGCGCCGAGCAGGCTGAGGCGCGGGCCGAACGGCTGGCTGCGAGGCTGCGGGCGATGGGAATCGATCCCGACTCACAAGCATGAAAACAGGCCGGTGAGTCCGGCCTGTTTTCATTGGAAGCGGTTGCCCCCTCTGTTTGATCCGCAACGGTGCGAGGGTGGACCACAGACGACATGTCCGGCGGGCGCCCGACGCGACACGCACCCCCGAGCGAGACCGCCGGTAAGCCGATGTTGACAATTCGGCCCTGCTGGGGGAAACTTGAAGCTGGCTTACTTCAGAACTCGGAGGTCCTATGACTGCACCCTCTCCCGTTATGCTCACACCATCGCCCGCCTCGTCCATCTTCCCGGATGTGGAGAAACTTGTAACAGAGGATGATACGCCTGTGGACAACATCGCCTCCGCAAAGCAGCAGCGCCTGTTGGTAGAAACGTTGTACAGTTCCTGGGGCCGGCCGGCCGGCAGCGGTCTGTTTCTGGCCGATGCCAATGTAGGTTTGTTTTTCGCCCGCCACGAGCCGCCGCTGGTCCCGGACGTGTTTCTGCGGCTGGACGTGCAGCCGCCTGAGGAGTGGTGGTCGAAAGAGCACTGCTCGTACTTCTTCTGGGAGTACGGCGGCCCGCCGGACCTGGTGGTAGAGATCGTCTCGAACACCGAAGGGGGCGAAGATACGCGCAAGCTGCGCGACTACGCCCGGATCAAGGTCCAGTACTACGTCATCTACGACCCGAGCCACCAGCTCGGCGAGGAGACGCTGCGAGCTTTCGAACTGCGCGGGCGCGCGTATGCGCCCATTGACCCGGACTGGCTGCCGGACATTGAACTCGGGCTGACCCTGTGGCAGGGGACGTTCGAGGGTTCGAGCGCGGAGTGGCTGCGCTGGCGTGACCGGTCGGGGCAGGTGATTCCCACCGGCGCGGAGCGCGCGGAACGGCTGGCCGCGAGGCTGCGCGCGCTGGGGGTAGATCCCGACTCGCAAGGATGAAAACCGGCCGGTGATTCCGGCCTGTCTTCAATGAAGCGGCTGCCCCTCTGTTTGATCCGCTTCGGGTGCGTTTCATCTGACCCTGCGAGGATACCTTGCACTGGAGTAGGAAGGCTGGCTGGCCTATGCTATGAGCAGGCAGTTCCACCAGATAAACGACAAGGAGGCAACCATGCTCGCAAATCAACTGGTCCGGGATTGGATGACGCCCAACCCGGTGACAATCACAATCACCGCCACGCTCCCGGATGCCCACAAGCTGATGGAAACCCGCAAGATCCGCCGCCTGCCGGTAATGGACGGCGACAAACTGGTGGGGATCATCACACGCGGCGACGTGCGCGGGGCGCAACCCTCCGATGCCACCAGCCTGAGCATCTGGGAGATCAACTACCTGCTCAGCCGGCTGACGGTGGACCGGGTGATGCACCGCCAGGTGTTGACGATTGCGCCCGATACCACCGTGCGCGATGCCGCCCGGCAGATGCTGGAGAGCAAGATCGCCGGCCTGCCGGTGATGGAGGGCGACAGGCTGGTGGGTATCATCACCGAGTCGGACATCTTTCGCATGGTGGTGAACACGTGGGAAAAGGACCTCGGCAAGTAGGGGCAGGCGCATGAACATCGGCATTCCCCGGGAACGCCGGCCGCTTGAGTACCGTGTGGGGCTGTCGCCGGTCGGGGTCAAACTGCTCACCGAGGCGGGCCACGCCTGCTACGTGGAGAGGGAGAAGCAAGAAGTGAGCACAGCGCCATTCCCCCCGGAGTTTTGCACGCTGCGCGACGGCACCGTTGTTACCGTGCGCCCCATCCGCCCGGACGATGCGCCGCGCCTGCAGGCGACCTTCAGCCGGCTGTCCGAGGAAAGCATCTTCCTGCGGTTTCTAGATCACCGCAAGGCACTGCCCGACGCCGAAGCTCGCCAGCTTGCCGCGCTGGATTACCACAGTCGTATGGCGCTGGTAGCCGTGGTGGAGGAGCAGGGGCAGGAGACGGTGATTGGGGTGGCGCGCTACGCCGTGGCGGACCCAACTCGGCCAGACATCGCCGAGGCGGCGGTCACGGTGGAGGATCGCTTTCAAGGGTGGGGACTGGGGCTGCTACTCACCGGCCGGCTGGCCGCCTACGCCCGGTCGCACGGAATCACCACCTGGCTGGCCGAGGTCTCGGTGGAAAACAACCGCATGATCCAGTTCATCCGTCGCAGTGGGCTGCCGGTGAAGCGCAAGCTGGAGTCCGGGGTGTGGGTGTTGCAGGTCTCGCTGGAGGGTGTGCCGCCGCTCGAGTCGAGCGGTGGCTGAACCTGCGTCAGGCGTCCGCTGCGAGCGAGATAATGCCGCGAATGGAGCGGGCGGCCAGCAGTTGCTGGCGCGTCACCCGCGCCCACGCCAGGTTGGCCCCGGTCAAGTCACAGTCGGATAGATCAGCGCCAGTCAGGTCGGCGCCGGCCAGGTCGGCGGCGGCCAGGTCGGCCTCCGCCAGGGTTGCCCCGGCCAGCGAGGCGCTGCGCAGCACGGCCTCGATCAGCACCGCCCGGCGCAGGTCCGCGCCGGCAAGGTTGGCGCCGGATAGGTTGGCCGCGCGCATGCGGGCCGCGCTCAGCCCGGCCCCCGCCAGTTGCGCGCCCTCCAGCCCGGCCCCGGTCAGATTGGCGCCGGTCAGTTGGGCCTCGGCCAATCGCGCGCCGGTCAGGTTGGCAGCGTTCAACGCTGCCCCGCGCAGGTCGGCGCCCTCCAGCCCGGCCTCGCTCAGGTCCGCGCCGCCGAACTCCACCCAGCGCAAGTTGGCGCCCTGCAGCACGGCCCGGCTCAGGTCTGCGCCGGTCAGATCAGCAGCGGTAAGGTCTGCCCCTGCAAGGTCGGCCTCGACAAGCACTGCCCGGCTCAGGTCGGCCTCCTTCAAGTTGGCAAGGCCCAGCCTGGCCTGCGACAGCTTTGCCCCGCTCAGATTGGCGTTCTCCAGGTTGGCGCCCACCAGCCGCGCCTCGGTCATCGGGATGCCGGGCAATTCGGCGCCGATCAACATGCTGTTCTCCAGATTGGCGCCGGTCAGATCGGCCTCGCTCAGGTCGGCGTAGTCGAGGCTGGCGCCGTATAGATCAGCCCATGAGAGGACTGCTCGCCGCAGGGTGGCCCCGGCCAGGCGGGCAAAGCGCAGCACGGCCTCGTGTAGATCGGCGCCGGTCAGGTCGGCGCCCTGCAAGTTGGCCTCGCTCAGGTTGGCGTGGCGCAGCCCGGCGCCCGGCAGCCGGGCCTCGCTCAAGTTGGCCAGAGTCAGATTTGCGCCTGCCAGCCGGGCGTCCTTCAGGTTGGCGCCGGCCAGCACGGCCCGGCTGAGGTCAGCTTCGCGCAGGTCGCAGCCCTCCAGCGCGGCCTCGCTCAGGTTGGCCCCGCTCAGGTTGACGCCCCGCAAGGTGCGGCCGCGCAGGTCGGCGGCGGCCAGACTTGCGCCGGGTTGTAGCCGCGTGTTGTGCGCTTTCAACTCAGGTGGTCCACCACGCTGCGCACGCCGGGCACACCGGCAGCCGCGGCGAGGGCGCGCCGGCGTAGTGCGGCGTCCCCGTCACCCCCGGCCAGCGTCACCACCCCCTTGTAGGCCACGACGCGGATCTGGCCCCCCTGTGCGCCGGTTGCCTGCGCCACGGCCTGGGCCACCGCCACGCTCAGGTCGGCATCGTTGACCAGTGCGTCTTCCAGCGCGGTCACGCCGGGCACGAGCCGGGCGGCCTGTAGGGCCATGCTGTGAAGCACCTCCGACGTGACCGGGCCGGACAGCCGGGCCTTCCCGCCCACTACCGAGACCTCGATGGGCTGATGTGACTGGCGCAGGGTCGCGACGTTCCACAGGGCGTCTTCAATCTCCGCCCGGATGTCCTCGTCGGGACGTTTCTCTATCGCAAATTCGGGGAACATAAATCAACCTCCTCAAAGTGATGCTGAGACTGGCGGACCGCTTCCCCGCGCAGGCGCGTTTCCGGGGCGCCCCTCCCCGTCCCGGACCGGGTCCCGGGCGAGGCCCCGCTCCCCGGCGGGAGCCGGCTGCAAGGCGCAAGTGACATCGCGCCCGCTCAGCAGTGACAGTCGGCACTACAGCGCCAGGGAGCGTGGATGTATGCTCGGCGCGTGCGCGGCTGCCCCATTTTCCTATGATTGCCCCTGGAGGTCAACAACGCAGGTCCAGCCCCCGAGGAGTTTCATCGGCTTGACCTGTGACGGGTGGCACTGGCAAGTAGACCGGGCGCGGGGCTATTCTACAGGCAATTCTACGCCGCGAGCAGAGAGGAGGGACGCATGGCGAAGGGGACGGTCGTTATCAATGTGGAGCGTTGTAAGGGCTGCGAGTTGTGCCCCACGGCCTGCCCGCAGCACGTGCTGGTGATGGACGCCGGGCGCTTGAACAGCAAGGGCTACCACCCGGCGGTGCTGGTGGACCCGGAACACAAGTGTACCGGCTGCGCCCTGTGCGCGGTGATTTGCCCGGACGCGGTGTTCACGGTTTTCCGGCAGGTAGCGCAGCGCCCGAGCGTGCGCGCCGCCGCCGGCGCCGCGTGAGCGACAGGGCGCGAATCGCGGAAAGCGGCGGATTGGTGTCGTGTGCGTAAATGGGAGGGCGGATTGGAAATCCACCCTACTCTGGTTGTGAGGGCGCGCTATGAGAGAGTTGTTGAAGGGGAACGTTGCCATTGCCGAGGCTGCCATCCGCGCCGGCTGCGAGGCCTACTTTGGCTATCCGATCACGCCCCAGACTGAGCTACTGGAGCACATGGCGGCCCGCATGCCAGAACTGGGGCGGGCGTTTTTGCAGGCCGAGAGCGAGGTGGCGGCCATCAACATGGTGTACGGGGCGGCCTCCACCGGCACGCGGGTGATGACCTCGTCCTCTTCCCCGGGCGTCAGCCTGATGATGGAGGGTCTGTCGTACATCGCCGGGTCGGAAGTGCCGTGCGTGCTGGTGGATGTGATGCGCGGCGGCCCGGGCCTGGGCAACATTGCCCCCTCGCAGGCCGACTACTTTCAGATGGTGAAGGGCGGCGGGCACGGCGACTACCATCCCATTGTGCTGGCGCCGGCCACGGTGCAGGAGGCCATTGATCTGACGGTGCTGGCCTTTGATCTGGCCGATAAGTATCGCTGGCCGGTGGTGGTGCTGGCGGACGGCAACATCGGGCAGATGATGGAGCCGGCTGAGTTGCCGCCCATGCGTCCGCTGCCGGCAAAGGGCGCGCCGCGCCCGGCGTGGGCGTTGACCGGGGTTGGCGCGCGGCCCGACGGCGCGCGTCACAACGTCATTACCTCCATCTACATGGACCCGGAGGTGGAGGAGGAGCACAACCGCAAGTTACAGGCCAGGCTCGACGCCATCCGGCTGGCGGAAGTGCGCTATGCCGAATACCACCTGGAGGGCGCGCGGCTGGTAGTGGTGGGCTTTGGCACCGCCGGGCGGGTGGCACAGAGCGCGGTGCGGACCGCCCGCGCGGAGGGGATTCCGGTGGGGTTGTTGCGCCCCATCAGCCTGTTCCCCTTCCCGGAGGGGCGTCTTTCGCGGCTGGCTGACGAGACCCGCGCCTTTCTGGTGGTGGAGATGAACGCCGGCCAGATGGTGGAGGATGTGCGTCTGGCGGTCAGCGGGCAGGCGCCGGTGCGGTTTTACGGGCGCATGGGCGGCGTGGTCCCCATGCCGGAAGAAATCCTGGCCGGCATTCGGGACCTGGACCGGGGGCTGGAACGCCGGGCGTGAGCCGGGCTATTCGCCAGAGGGGTTTTGCTATGGACATATCGGACCAGATTATGTACCAGCGCCCGGAGGCGCTGGCGGACGTGGCGACGCACTACTGCCCGGGCTGCACCCACGGGGTGGCCCACCGCCTGGTGGCGGAGGTGATTGACGAGCTGGGCATCAGGGGGGAGACCATTGGCGTGGCCCCGGTGGGCTGCGCGGTGTTCGCTTACAACTACTTTAACCTGGATTTTGCTGAGGCCGCGCACGGGCGGGCGCCGGCCATGGCCACCGGCATCAAGCGCGTGCTGCCGGACCGGGTGGTATTTACCTATCAGGGCGATGGCGACCTGGCCGCGATTGGCATTGCCGAAATCACCCACGCCGCGGCGCGCGGCGAGAACATCACCATCATCTTCATCAACAACGCCATTTACGGCATGACCGGCGGCCAGATGGCCCCCACCACGCTGCCCGGCCAGAAAACCACCTCGTCCCCCTGCGGGCGGGACGTGGAGACCACGGGCATGCCGCTCAAGATGTCGGAGCTGCTGGCCGGGTTGCCAGGGGCGGCCTACGTGGCGCGGCGCAGCCTGCACAACGTGCGCGAGATCAACCGCGCCAAAAAAGCCATCCGGCGGGCGTTCGAAGTCCAACTGTCGGGGATGGGCTTTTCGATGGTGGAACTGCTCTCCAGTTGCCCCACCAATTGGGGCATTTCGGCGGTGCAATCGCTGACGTGGATCGAGCAGAACATGCTGCCCTACTATCCGCTGGGCGATTTTGCCGACCGCCTGTCCGGGACAGGAGCGTAGAGAGGATCATGCAGACCGAGGTCATCATATCCGGCTTTGGCGGGCAGGGCGCTTTGTTCGCCGGGCAACTGCTGGCCTATGCCGCCATGGAGGAGGGAGAGCACGTCACCTGGCTGCCCTCCTACGGGCCGGAGATGCGCGGCGGCACCGCCCACTGTGTGGTGATCGTCTCTTCCGAGGAGATCGGCGCGCCGGTGGTGCGCCATCCGCGGGCAGTGATCGCCATGAACAACCCTTCGCTGGACAAGTACGAGCCACTGGTGGCCGCCGGGGGGCTGCTGGTGGTGAATACCAGCCTGACCGCCCGCCCTCCGGCCCGCACCGATATTCGCAGCCTGCCCATCCCGGCTAACGAAATCGCCGAGGAGTTGGGTGACGCCCGGCTGGCAAACATTGTGCTGCTAGGTGGGCTGCTGAGTGTGCTGCCGGTGGTTCGCCCGGAGTCGGTGCTGGCGGCGCTGGAGAAGCACCTGCCGGAGCGCCATCGCAATTTGCTCAAGGCGAACGCGGAGGCCCTGCGACGCGGCGCCGAGATTGGCGCCAGCGAGTCGATCAAGGCGGCTTTTGTGGTGTAGCCCCCCCTTCAGACGTACTTCAGCCCGCTGCCGGTGTTAAAGAGCACAATGCGCTCGCCCGGATGCACCCGGCCCAGGCGGGCCAGCTTTTCGACCGCGGCCAGCGTGGCAGCGCCCTCCGGGGCAGCGAAGATGCCCTCGGCGGCGGCCAGCCGCCGCTGCGCTGCCAGCAACTCGGCGTCGCTGACCGCGACCGCCATCCCGCCGCTCTGGCGCAGGTCGCGCAGAATCAGCCGGTCGGCAAAGCTCTTCGGCACCCGCAGCCCGGAGGCTGCGGTGTGCGCGTCCGGCCAGAACTCGCAGCCCGGCGCCCCGGCTTCGAAGGCCCGCACCACCGGGGCGCACCCCTCGGCCTGCACGGCCACCATCCTCGGCAGGGCGTCGCGCTCCAGCCATCCCAGGGCCGCCAGCTCGGCGAACGCCTTCCACATCCCCACCAGCCCGGTGCCTCCGCCGGTGGGGTACTGGATCACCTCCGGCAAGGCGTAGCCGAAGGCTTCGGCCAGCTCGTAGCCCATTACTTTCTTGCCCTCGGCCCGATACGGCTCTTTGAAGGTGGAGACGTCGAACCAACCCTCGGCGCGAGCGCGCTCGCCGGCCAGCCGGGCGGCGTCGCTGATCAGTCCCGGAACCAGCACCAACTCCGCCCCGGCGGCGCGGGTTTCTTCGATGTTGGCGCGCGGGGTATCTTCTGGCATGTAGACCACGGCTTGCATGCCGGCCCGTGCGGCGTAGCTGGCCAGGGCGCCGCCGGCGTTGCCGGCCGTGGGGATGATCAGCCTTGTCAGGCCCAGTTCATGCGCCTTCGATACCGCCGCGGCCAGCCCGCGCGCCTTGAAAGTGCCGGTAGGGTTGCTGCTCTCGTCTTTGACGTACAGGCGCGCGCACGCTTCGCGGAGCGCAGCCCCCAGCCGGGGCAGCGGCAGCAGCGGGGCGTCGCCCTCGCCGAGGGTGACAATGCGGGCCGGGTCGCGCACCGGCAGCAGCTCGCGCCAGCGCCACATGCCGCGCGGGCGGCGGCGGATTTCGTCCCGGTCCAGGTCGCGCCGGGCGGCGGCAAGGTCGTAGCGGGCCAGCAGCGATGCGCTACAGTCCGGGCAGAAGGTTTGCGGGCGGTCAGGGTCGAAGTGGAGGCCGCATTCTGAGCATTCGAGGTAGGTGAGGTAAGACAAGGGCTTCTCCAGGCGATTACCGGCGCACGCCGGGTGTGTCATTTCGGGAACATGGTTTCAGTGGCTGATTATACCGGCAGGTTGGGCGCCCCGGGAACCCCTGGCGGGAATGCGCACGGGGAAGAAGGCGGAAAATGAATTCCCCGGCTGGCACGTGAAATCGGCTGAAGCCGATTGGCCGGGCGGCCGGGCGGCCGGGTCGGGGAGCAATCCGGTCGTCAGTGGTATACTTCGCCTCCGGCAGACCGATTGAAGAGGATTAGACGATGTTAGCTGTTGACGCGGTTATCTACGATGGCAAAGTTCACTTGAGCGAGCGACTCAAGGTTGCGGATCGCACGCCCTGTGTGATCCTGGTCCTCGACCTGGCGGCGGACGATCTGCGGACTCAGGCCCAGGCTTTCGTCGAGCCGGGCAAGCAGGCGCGGTTGAGCGCGTTGCTGGCCCTTAACCGGTCGGGTAAAATCATGCCGGAGCAAGAGCACGAGATGGATGAGCTTCTGGCCGAAGTCTACGAGCTGGCCGCGCGGAAGGCGCGCGCGGAGCGTCTGCTGGGTCAGTTCAGAGCTTCGTAATTTGCGGCATGGCGCAAGGGCATATCCCGGAAAGGTTGCGAAGACAGGTCGAGGCCGATGCGCGTCGGCGGTGGCCGCCCTGAAGCTCAATCACGAATGGTGGCTCCCCTGTCGGTCGGAGTGGACGTACCGCGGTGACTTTCCACCCGCTGACTGAATTGGTCCCTTACTCCTTCCGCCCTCGTCCTTCTTTCTCCTTCCTTCTTCCTTCCCCCATGTTCGACCTGCTCTCCTTCCTCAAATGGTGGCTCCTCGTTACCGCCCTCGGTTGGGTAACGTGGCCGCTGGCGGCGCGCGTCTTTCGCACGCTGCCGGACCGGGGGCTGTCGCTCAGCCGGGTGCTGGGGCTGCTGTTGGGCGGCTATATCTTCTGGCTGCTCGGTTCGCTGGGCTTTTTGCGCAACGACGTGGGCGGGTTGCTGCTGGCCGGGCTGGCCGTGGGCGGATTGAGCTTGTGGGCGGTGCGCAGAGGGCAGGGAAACGAGGAAACGGACGGCGTGGCCGGCGGGCCAGGGGGAGCAGGGGAGCAGGGAGGCAGGGGAGCAGGGGAGCA